>JANPGQ010000466.1:0-2707 GCA_031423975.1 Cytophagales bacterium
AAAAAGTGTCGTTTATTTTATTATGACAACTTACATTACACAGAACCTCCATTAGTCAATAACTAAAATTAAACTCGTGGAATATAAAGATTATTATAAATTATTATGGATTTAAAAAACAGCTTCGCAAGATGAAATAAAAAAGGCTTACCGTAAACTGGCGGTGAAACATCATCCTGATAAAAATCCCGATAATAAGGCAGCAGAAGATAGCTTTAAGCTCGCCAATGAAGCCAACGAAGTATTGGGAAATCCTGAAAAACGGAAAAAATACGATGAATTAGGCGAGAATTGGCAACAATACGAAAAACAGGGATATCAAGGCGGTGGCAATCCATTTGGTGGGCAAAATTATTATCAAGAAGGGAGTAATGACCCTTTTGGAGGACAGTCAGATTTCTCCGATTTCTTTGAGCAATTTTTCTCGGGAAGAGGCAGGAGTAGCGGAAAACCTCAAAGCAGAAAAGGTGGTGATTATGAAACCGAAATGGAAATCACCTTGGAGGAAGCCTATCAGGGAACGAGTAGAATTATTCAGGTTGAACACGAAAAACTTAGAATTACTACCAAACCTGGCACGAAGGACGAACAACAATTACGCATAAAAAATAAGGGAGCAAAAGGCATTGGCGAAGGACAACGAGGAGATTTGTTTGTACGGATAAAAGTAAAACCTCATCCTCTTTTTATTCGCAAAAGCGATGATTTGAATTTTAACCAAACCATTGATTTATTTACGGCGGTTTTGGGCGGTGAAGTTTTGGTAACAACTTTATCGGGACAGGTAAAAATCAAGATTGCCGAAGGAACTCAAAATGGCAAATCTATCCGTTTGAAAGGAAAAGGAATGCCCATTTATGATAAACCAGAGGCATTCGGTGATTTTTATATTCAATTACAAGTACAAATTCCAACGGGACTAACGGATGAACAAAAAGAGTTATTTGAAAAAATAAAAGAAACTTTTTGAGGTGAAAGTATTATATTTTTAAACCCATTATTTTCATCCAAAAGGGAAAAATTAAACAGGTTCACTTAATTTATTTCCCAAATACTTCTTTTGATAATTGTTCATCTAAATGATAGAGGTCATTTCTGAAATTCATTTGTCCATTTACATCAACCCATGCCGTAAAATAGGCAATATAAACGGGAATTGTTGGCTTCAAACGAATACCAATTTGTTTGTCAGTTTGCAAAATTTCATCAACTTTGTCTGGACTCCATTCGGGATTATTTCTGAGCAAATAATTCGCTAATTTCAGCGGATTCTCTACCCGAATACACCCGTGACTAAAAGCCCGATTAGTTGATTCAAAAAGGTGTTTTGAAGGAGTATCGTGTAAGTAAATGTGGAAATTATTGGGAAACATAAACTTCATTTTGCCCAGAGCATTATCTTCACCAGGTTTTTGACGAAAATTATAAGGCACGCTTTTGGTGTATTGATTCCAATTGATACTATTAGGATTTACTTCTTTATCCCCAGAAAAAACTTCCATATTATTTTGTGCCAAATAGTTGGAATTTCGTTTCAAATGAGCCAAAATTTCAGTATTCCCAATGCTTGTAGGCACGCCCCAATACGGGTTTAGAATGATTTGAGACATATTTCCCTTGAAAATACTGGTTTTACGTGCCGTTTGTCCAACCACCACATTAGTTACCCAAACTTGTTTATTATTTTCATAAATGTGCAGTTTAAATTCTGGAATATTTACAAGTAAATACTCATTTTCCATCTCTACAGGAATCCACCGCAGACGCTCCAAATTGAGCATTATTTGCCTAATTCTAACATCAATGGGTTTGTTGAGTTCAAGGATGGTAGCCTTATTAATTTTCCCATTTTCAGCCAAGCCCATTCTTCGTTGAAAGCGTTTTGTGGCATTACTCAGCGAATCTGTAAAAATGATTGTTTTGTCGTTCATGGCTAAGTCGCCAGTGAGGAATAAATGTTGTTTTATATTCACCAGACACGAATCACTTGCACCAAGCAACAATTCCTTTTTCTTGGTAGTAATCAATGGAAAACCACCTTTTTTTTCAATGGCTCTGTACTTGCTCAATTGCTCTTTCAGACGGATATAGTATTGATTGACAGGCTCTTGCAGTTTATCGCATTTGAGGGAAGAAACCAAAGTGTCTAACAGAATTTGATAATTTTTCTTTTTCCGAGGAATAAACCATTCAAGATTTGAGGAATTTTTGGTAGTGCCACCGTAGACTTTTTCGGCGTACTTAAAGAAGGACGTTGTCAATAATAATTCTAATTGTGTAGCTTGTTTTTTTTGTGAGATAAAAGATTTCTCATCGGTATTAAGCAAGATAATCAAGGAATCTAATTGAAGATTGTTTAGACTATTATCCTCAAAATCAAGACGATAACTTTGTAACCGAGCATTAAAAGTAGCAATGGCACAAGTAACTCCGTATTGATTGAACCAGGCATACTGCAAATTACGGCGATTATAAAATTCTTGGACTTCGCTTCTCAAGGAATCTGAAACTGGATTATTTTTAAAAAATGTCTGTAAATCTGTACTATCCAGAGCTAATCCTGAATAGTTTTCAGCAGCATTAAAGGTGGAGTCAGGCAGATTTTGTCCATTTGTCTCTTTTTTCTTACATCCCGAAACTATCAAAATTGCCAGTAAAATGCTTAATAAAGTGGTTTTCTTGAACATGAAAATAGTGATTAGAGATG
>JANPGQ010000467.1:0-2353 GCA_031423975.1 Cytophagales bacterium
ACTACAAAGGTTAAACCTCTCCGAGGTATCATTCGACACAATTTCGGAGAAATTCAACCTTTATAGTGTAAGAATAATCTCGAATTATAGGCTTCGGAGAAGCCCAACCTTAATTCCGCAGAGTAGTGGATAATTCTAAAAATTAATCTTACCAGATATTCATCTAAATACATTTAAATTATGTCAAAAAAACAAATCAGAATTGGATTAATCGGAACGGGTTTTATGGGTAGAACTCATTCCAATGGTTATAACCGTGTACCAAATTTTTTTCCAGAATTAGAATATCAGCCCGTTTTGAAGGCAGTTTGTTCTCGAAATCTTGAAAGCGTAAAAGCCTTTGCCGAACAATGGGGCTACGAATCTGTGGAAACGGATTGGAAAGTCTTGATTGCCCGAGATGATATTGATGCCGTGGACATCTGCACGCCCAACGATACGCACGCCGAAATTGCTATGGCAGCAGCGGCGGCAGGAAAAATGATTCTTTGCGAAAAACCACTTTCTCGTAATTTAGCCGAAGGTGAAAAAATGGTTGAAGCTATTGAAAAGGCAGGCGTGGAAAGCACCGTTTGGTATAATTACCGAAGACTACCCGCTGTTTCTTTAGCAAAACAGATTATTGATTCTGGTAAATTGGGTAAAATTTATCATTACCGAGCAAATTTCTTACAAGATTGGACTATCAGTGCCGACCTTCCACAAGGCGGAACTGGACTTTGGCGAATGGATGCGGATGCGGCTGGTTCGGGCGTAACGGGTGACCTTTTGGCACATTGCATTGATACCGCTATGTGGCTAAACGGAGCCATTACCGATGTTTCTGCCATGACCGAAACCTTCGTGAAAGAACGTATGCACAAATTAACAGGCAAAGTTGAACCCGTAAAAATTGATGATGCCTGTATTTTTCATTGTCATTTCCAGAATGGTTCTTTGGGGCTTTTTGAGTCCACCCGCTACGCACGAGGACACAAAGCCCTTTATACTTTTGAAATAAACGGAGCAAATGCTTCTATCCGCTGGGATTTGCATGACTTGAACAGATTAGAATATTTTGACCACAGCGATGATTCAATCGTGAGAGGCTGGCGTTCCATTCACGTAACTGATGGCGACCAACCTTACATGGATAAATGGTGGGTGCCTGGCTTGGGCATTGGTTACGAACACAGTTTTGTGCATCAAGTGGCTGATTTTTTAAAGAGTTTGGAAACAGGAAAACCATGCTCTCCAACGTTTAAAGAGGCATTACAAACCCAAAAAGTATGTGAAGCCGTTATTGATTCTGCTAATTCACGAAGTTGGAAAGATACCAACGTTGATGGAAATTTCGTGTAAAGATTTTGGCACGCAGATTACGCAGATATCTATCGGTAACACAGAAACTTCACAACAACTTTCCAACAATATGCAAAAATCAATAACTCTCCTACTATTTCTGTTCGCCAGTAGCCTCATTTTCAAGGTTTTGGGTCAAGAAAAACGTAAGCCTCTCATTGTTTTCGTTACGGGCGACCACGAATATAGTGGCGAAGAAACCTTGCCATTATTAGCGGCAGAATTAGAAAAAAATTACGGTTTTCGTACCAAAGTTTTAAAGGCATCTCCTAACCAAAATGCAGAAACAAATATCCCCGATTTATCCGTTTTGCAAGAGGCTGATTTGGCGGTTTTCTTTTTACGTTGGCGACAATTACCAACTGACCAATTGGCAGAAATTGAAAAGTATTTGAAATCTGGTAAGCCACTGATTGGTTTTAGAACTTCCACCCATTCTTTTAACTTTCCGAAAGGACATGAATCTGAAAAATGGAATACCTTTGGTGAATTTGCCTTCAATGCTCCTCCTGGTTGGGGTGGGAAAGCGGCTCATACGCATTATGGACACGAAAGCACTACGGATGTGAGCGTAATTGAAGCCGCCAAAAATCATCCAATTCTCAAGGGTGTTGCTCCTACTTTTCACGTAAAATCATGGCTTTATCGGGTTTTGCCCGACTATCCGACCAAAGGTTCTGAGTGGCTATTGATGGGTAAATCTGTGAATCCAGACAAAGCCGCCATCGAAAATCCAGTGGCTTGGACGGGTAAAAATTCTTTCGGAGCAAAAATATTTTTTACCACGATGGGGCATCCCGAAGATTTTAAAGTAGAATCATTTCAACGCCTAATTATCAACGCCATTCATTGGGAATTAGGTAAAAAAGTCCCTAAAAACTGGAAGGGTAAAATTGACATAAATGTGCCATACAGAGGCATTGTGAAGTGATTTAGGTAGCACTTCCCGAAAGTTCTTTTTACTTTCGGGAAGTTAAGAGCGAACTTCCCGAAAGTAAAAAAGAACTCTCGG
>JANPGQ010000468.1:0-3095 GCA_031423975.1 Cytophagales bacterium
ATTGTTCCCCCAGCATCCACTACAAAAGCAGAACGTTTTGAAACACCCTTCATTCCCAAAACAAAATTTTCGTACAATGAACCATAAGATGCGGATGTGTCTTTGTTGAAATCTGAAAGGAGATGGAATGGTAATTTTTGCTCTGCCTTGAATTTTTCTAAGGTAAAAAGGGAATCTACCGAAATGGCTAAAATCTCAGCATTTAGCTTTGCGTATGAGGCAATATTATCACGCATTTCGCATAATTCAGCTGTGCATACGCCCGTGAAAGCTAAGGGGAAAAATAACACGACTACGTTTTTACCTTGATAGTCCGAAAGGCTAACTTCTTGTTTATCAGAGTTATAGAGTTTAAAATCTGGGGCTTTATCGCCAATTTGTAATGCCATTTTTATTATTTGTTAATTGAGTTGTTCTATATTCATGGCATGACTCAAAGTCATGCCATGAATAATTATTTAGATACGTTATTATCAATTTAAAACCCCCTCCATCTCTTTCACCACACTCGGAATGAAATTCACTTCTACTTGTTGCTTTTTCTCTTTGAAAGCCTCACGTGGTTTGATGCTTAGGATTTGGAATAATTCTCTATCGTTTGAAACCGCTGGGTTTGGCGTAGTCAAAAGTACATCGCCCGAGAAGATGGAATTTGCTCCTGCCATAAAACATAGCGTTTGCCCTTCATAAGACATATCCAAACGCCCCGCCGAAAGCCTTACCATAGATTTTGGCATCAAGATTCTTGCCGTCGCAATCGTTCTGACCATATCCCAAATACTGGCGGGTTCTTGTTCGCCCAAAGGTGTTCCTTTTATTGGTACAAGATTATTAATTGGCACAGAATCAGGATGTTGTGGCATATTTGCAAGGGTTTTTAACATTCCCATACGGTCAGAATCTCCTTCGCCTAAACCAATAATTCCTCCTGAACAAACCGATAATTTTGCCTTGCGGACATTGTCAATAGTATTCAGACGGTCGGCGAAGGTACGAGTGGAAATTACGTCTTCGTAGTTTTCTTCGCTGGTATCAATATTGTGATTATAGGCGTACAAACCCGCATCTTTCAACTTTTCAGCCTGTGATTCTGATAACATTCCGAGGGTACAACAAACCTCTAACCCCATCTCATTTACGCCCTTTACCATATCCAAAACCTTGTCAAAGTCCTTATTATCACGGACTTCACGCCAAGCTGCACCCATACAAAAACGTGATGAACCCGCATCTTTGGCTCGTTGAGCAGCCGCCAAAACTTCGGGAGTTTCCATCAATTTTTGCACCTTTACATCCGTATGATAGCGAGCCGCCTGTGAACAGTATGAACAATCCTCTGGGCAACCACCAGTTTTTATGGATAACAACGTACTGATTTGCACCTCTTGTGGGTCATTATATTGACGATGAACGGTGGCAGCCTGATAGACCAATTCCATGAAAGGCAAATTATAAATTGCTTCTACTTCTTCTCTTGTCCAGTTATTTTTTATCATTTTTTTCTGAGTTAAAGAGTTTTATAGTTAAACATTTAGCGTAGTTTCCTATAAATCTCATTCATTCATTAAAATTAAACACCATTTTCTGCTTAGGCAAATTAGATGATTTAATTTGTACGAAAAACTATAACACTGATAGCCCTGTTTGTAAAGTGATAAACTTAAAATTATACTATTTCCATAAAATAATTTCAAAAAAATATTCGTAGCCTAATTTTAGATTAAATAGACTATTAATCTTTTTTATTAAATGATAAAAGATTAATAGTCTTAATTGTCAATAAAATTGATTAATCAATAGATTTTAATTCTATAAACCCTAAAACCAAGATTTGCTTTTTATGAATGTGTTCTGTATTTTTGACTTAGAAAAAAACAAATACACACATGAGCCAAAAGATTCAGATTTTCGATACTACCCTCAGAGATGGCGAGCAAGTACCTGGTTGCCAGTTAAATACCGATGAAAAATTGCAGGTTGCCGAACAGCTCGAACTATTGGGCGTTGATATTATTGAGGCTGGTTTCCCGATTTCATCTCCTGGCGATTTTCGCTCGGTGGAAGAGATTGCAAAACTGGTAAAAAATGCTACGGTTTGCGGTCTTACTCGTGCCAAAAAAGAAGATATTGATGCGGCTGCCGCAGCGTTGAAATATGCAAAACATCCACGAATTCACACAGGTTTGGGTTCGTCGGATATGCACATCAAATATAAGTTCAATTCCACACGTGAGGCAATGCTTGAACAAGGCGTTTGGGCGGTAAAATATGCCAAATCTTTTGTAGAAGACGTAGAGTTTTTTGCTGAAGATGCTGGTCGTGCTGATTTACAATACCTTGCTCAATTGACCGAAGCCGTGATTAATGCGGGAGCAACGGTGGTAAATTTACCCGATACAACGGGTTATTTATTGCCTCATCAAATGTTTCAACGCATTAATTATTTATTTGAAAATGTGCCAAATATCCACAAGGCGGTTATTTCAATGCACAATCATAACGACTTGGGGCTTGCCACTGCCAATACTATCGCAGGGATTCAGGCGGGAGCAAGACAGGTGGAAGTAACTATTAACGGAATAGGAGAGAGGGCTGGCAATACTTCATTGGAGGAAGTAGTAATGATTTTGAATACACATAAAGATTTAGGATTTCATACGGGCGTAAATGCTCAATATTTGTACCCATTCTCAACGATGGTTTCCAGCCTTATGGGTATGCCAGTACAGGCGAATAAGGCGATTGTAGGGGCAAATGCTTTTGCACACTCATCAGGAATTCATCAAGACGGATTTTTGAAACATACTGAAAACTACGAAATCATGAAACCCGAAGATGTAGGCGTACCTTCGTCTGCCATTGTACTGACTTCACGGTCAGGTCGGGCTGCCCTTCGCCACCGTTTGCAATTGATTGGTTTTGATTTTGAAAAACCCGAATTAGACAAACTTTATACTCGTTTCCTTTTGATGGCAGACGAACGCAAACAATTGAATGATGAGGATTTGAAGGAATTGGTGGGGTAAATTAGAGCATAGATTTTAGAGCATAGATTATAATTTCAAAAGGTTTCTTTGGTTTTCAAAGAAACCTTT
>JANPGQ010000469.1:0-3684 GCA_031423975.1 Cytophagales bacterium
TTGCAAAGTCTAAGTTAGCAAGTTTCTATGATTATAGTCAAGTTGATAGAACACGTATGGCAAAAACTACTGCACCAATGTTTTTGGTAACGGCGGCCCAAACGCAATTATTGTTGGCAGAAGCGGCTCAAAGAGGTTGGATAACGGGTACAACGGCAGAAACATTTTTTAACAAAGGTGTACGGTTGCATATTGAGCAAATGGCATTGTATGATGCCAATTCAGCAGTTCCTGCGGCTTCAATTGATGCTTATTTAAAGGCAAATCCGTATGATGGTAGCAAAGCATTGGAACAAATCAATACGCAATATTGGGTGGCTTCATTTCTGAATGGACCAGAGGCGTTTGCGAATTTTAGAAGAACTGGATTCCCTAATCTTGCTCCAAATCCATTTCCTGGCAAGAGCATTAAAGGTGCTTTTATTCGTAGATTGACCTATCCCAATTCTGAAATTTCGGTAAATTCATCTAATGTAAAAGAAGCAATTGGACGAATGGGAGCCGATGATTTGGATACAAAGGTTTGGTGGGATAAATAATTTAGTACGAACTTCCCGAAAGTAAAAATAACTTTCGGGAAGTTAAAATATTGTTAGAATCCGAACATCGGACATCGAATAAAGAACGATAAATTTTTATTTCAAAAACTGATTCCACAAAATAAAAAGTCCTGAACCGATGAAAATCGAGCCTGCCGCTTGATTGATTCGTCTCAGGACTTTTGGCGTTATGATACGCTTCATTTTATGAGCATAAAAAGCAATCATCGACTCGGCAAACATCGTTGCCAATAAACTTACTCCGAAGAAAACAATTCTTTCGTTCAGCGTAAAACCTTTAGCAATTAAATAGGCAGAAGTGGTAAAAACCGCCACATAATTTGAAGGGTTTAGAAGATTTAGTAATAATCCTGACGTAAAATAATAAGAAAATGTACCTAATTTTGATGTAGGGTACACAATTTGGGTATGCTGCTTGAAAATACTGATAAAACCTAAGATGAATAATAGCGATGCCCCAACTACGGAAATATAGGCATCAAAATATTTTATTTCTGGTAAATAACTGGTGCCAAAAAGTGCTATGGAAAAGAGGAAAGCATCCGCCATAGTTACCCCAAAGGCAATAAGTACACCTCGTTTTACGCCTGTATCAATACTGGTTTGAATTAATCTAAAAAAGGCAGGACCGAAGGTAAAACATAGTAGAAAACCATATAGGAATCCAAAAATAATTGCTTGTGTCATGATGATAGGTTTAAATTCCTTTGATGCGTGCCACTTTCAAAATAGCAGCAATACTTAGTGAATCAGTGATTTCTGAGTCCATAACCATACGGACAGCTTCTTGTAAACTTACTTTTTTAAGGGCTAAAATCTCAGTATCGTCGGGTTCTGCTTCCCCAAAAGTTAAATCTTCTGCCAAATATAAATATCCCACTTCATCCGTAACAGAATTTGAAGTATGAATGTTGCCGAGGGGTGTCCAAAGATTGGCTTTCATGCCCGTTTCCTCCTTCAATTCTCGTTTGGCAGCTTCCAAAATATCAGAATTCAAAGCTCCTCCACCCATCGGGATTTCCCAAGAATATTCATTTAACGTATAACGATATTGTCCGACCAACCAAGTATTATTATCATGGTCAAGCGGCAAAACTACCGCTGCGAAGTTCTTGAAATGTGCCATTCCATAGATTCCAAGTTGACCGTTTGGTTTAATTACTTCTTGGTGATGCACACTCACCCAAGGATTATCATACACTTGTTTGGAAGATATTTTTTTCCAAGGATTTTCAAAATTTATCATTTTACAAAGGTATAACAGAAGGTTTCAAAATTAAAATTTGAAATGATTACCTTTGTAGATAATTTACTAAAGAATGAACACAAAATATAAACTCATCCTAACCTCTTTCATCGTCAGTTTGTTACTGATGATTGTAAAATTTATCGCTTATTATATCACCTATTCGAGTGCCATTTTGACGGATGCTTTGGAAGCAATTATTAATGTGGTTGCCAGTGGATTTGCATTTTATGCTATTTATTTATCATCACAACCCAGAGATTTGAATCATCCTTATGGACACGGGAAAATTGAATTTTTTTCCGCTGGACTGGAAGGCGTTTTAATCGTTTTAGCGAGTATTTTTATCGTTTTCCATGCCACTGAAAGCCTGATTTATCCCCAGCCATTTAAAGAGTTACGAATAGGTTTATTAATTATTTCCTCTGGAACTTTGATAAACTACATCTTAGGCTATTTCATTGAAAAAGAGGGAATTACACAAAATTCACCTACTTTAATGGCAGATGGAAAACATTTAAAGTTAGATGCTATTAGTGGAATAATTTTAGTCGTTGCGGTGTTGTTAGTATATCTGACAAATTATGCTTGGATTGATGGTTTGGCTTCCATCATTTTTGCCCTTTTCATGTCTTGGAATGGTGTAAAAATTATCCGAAAATCAATCGGGGGTTTGATGGATGAAACCAATGAGGAAGTTTTGGACAAAGTAATAAATATCTTGAAATTTCATAAAAAAGATGAATGGATTGATATTCATAATCTTAGAATTCAGGAATATGGTTCGGATATTCACATTGATTGTCATTTGACATTGCCCAATTACTGGATTTTGGACAAAGTCCATGAAACGGTGCATGAATTTGAGGAGATTTTAGAAAAAGAATTTCCTTCAAGTGTAGAAATCTTCATCCACGCCGACCCATGTTTACCCGAATGTTGCCATTATTGCAAAGTTGCTAATTGCCCCATTCGTTCTGCCGAACAAACCAAAAACATCAATTGGAACAAAGTAAATTTAACACTAAATCAAAAGCATTTTCTTGAAAATATTTAATGTCTTCATATCCCTTTTAACACTCCTTTGTCTCTACGGCTGTATGCAAAGTTTTAAGATGAGTGATAAAACAATGGCAGATTATTATGGCAAAAATCCACCCATGCCTCAATTTGCCTATATTGACACTTTAAACAGAAAAATCTATTACGCCCACACGGAAATCTCGGAGAAACCCCTCCTCCTACTCATACACGGAGCTCCTGGTGCGTGGTTTGGGTACAAAGAATTCTTCCATGATAGTCTGTTATTGAAAAGATTTCAAATTATTGCCCCCGACCGTGCGGGTTATCATAATTCGGGTGAAAAGGAATTGTCAATTACCCAACAAGCCAATCTTTTGAAACCCTTACTTTCACAGAAAAAATATCCTCACATTATCGTATTGGGGCGTTCTTATGGAGCGGCGATTGCGGCAAAATTAGCGGCAGATAGCCCTAACTTAGTCAATAAATTAGTGTTGATTGCCCCCGCTTGTGACCCTGAGAATGAAAAATTTTGGTGGTTTTCAAAGCCTGTAAATTCAAAATTTGCAAGATTCTTTCTCCCAAAATACGCCAACCGAGCCAGCGATGAAAAGTTTGCCCATCAAGCCGAATTAAGAAAACTCCTCCCCGATTGGCAAAAAATAAAATGCCCCGTAACGATACTACAAGGCGGGAAAGACTGGATTATCGACCCCTCAAACGGTCGTTTTGTTGATTCAGTGCTGACAAATGCCCCTAAGAAATTTATTTATTTGCCTGAAAACGGACATTTGATTACTTCGGAACGGTATGAGTTGGTTAGGGAGATTTTGTTGGGGTTGTAGTTGCAAATTT
>JANPGQ010000470.1:0-3663 GCA_031423975.1 Cytophagales bacterium
ACCCGCCAAAACGGTTCGATTCATAAATTGTCGCTTATAAAATCGTTGGGCGTATTTCAGAATTGAATCAAAATGCGTGAGAATAATATCTTTGCTAAATTCATCTTGATTTCCTCGGTATTCCATCCCTATCTTATCGTATAATTCCCACATAATTTGCTCTTCAGCGGGCGATAAATGCAAAGCTTCGTTGATTTCATAATCAAAATAACCGTACTTTTTGATTTCGTTATGCAGTGGATTTCCCGACAAATAATCTTCATGCACGAAAATCACAAAGGCTTTTTCTGATAATTCTACATTGTTGATTTCTACTACTTGACGAGGTTTTACGAAAGACATTGAACCATTTTCGTGGTCGTACCGAGTTTTACCGTACATAAAAGTCCCTGATTTGATTTTCTTGAGCGAAATCATATAAAAATCAGTCGTAAACTTACTTCCTCCCCACGAACACGTGGTCAGTTCTTGACAAGTCAAAACGCTCAACATCGGGTGTTCGGGTGGTGGATAACCATTATTTTTATGTAAATCGGAAATACTTTTAAAATGATTCATGTCTTTTCAATGTTAAAATTTGATGGCTATTTTACCAATCGTTTTACCTGATTCCAACTTCGTGTGAGCGAGTTTGAAGTTATCCGCCGTTAATCCTTCTAAGGTTTCTTGCAATGTATTAACCAAAACTCCTTCATCCAGTAAATCGGCAATTTTATTCAAAATATGGTGTTGCTCAATCATATCTTCGGTCTGAAATGTCGAGCGAGTGTACATCAATTCCCAAGAAAACGTAACGCTTTTTGTCTTCAATTTATTCAGCAAAACTGGCACGGCACTTCCCGTAATTGAAGCAATATGTCCTTGCGGTTTAATCAATTCTGCCATGCTGTCCCAGTAATAATTGGCATCCACGAAATCAACAATAAAATCAACAAATTGAATTCCTTCTTTGCGCACTTCATTCACTAAATCCTTATGATTCACCACAATATCCGCTCCCATTTGCTTACACCAAGCAATGGTTTCGGGACGAGAAGCCGTAGCAATTACCTTCAAACCGAGCAATTTTTTCGCTAATTGAATGGCAATTGAACCAACGCCACCCGCTCCGCCAATGATTAAAAGCGTTTTGCCTTTATCTTTTTCGGAACTGATTCTCATTCTATCAAACAATATTTCCCAAGCTGTCAAAGCCGTTAAAGGCATGGCACCCGAGGCTTCGTTCGTCAAAGTCTTTGGTTTTTTCCCAACAATTCTTTCGTCAATTACTTGATATTCAGCGTTAGAGCCTTGTTTGGTAATGTCGCCTGCGTAAAATACTTCATCGCCAATGTTGAATAATGAAACATTTTCACCCACCGCCTCCACCACACCAACGGCATCCCAACCAATAATTTTGGGTTGTTCTAAAACCGTATCTTTCGCCGAATTTTGCCTGATTTTAAAATCCACGGGATTCACCGAAATAGCCTTGATTTTTACTAATAATTCCTGGTTGACAGGCGTAGGTTTGCCCGTTTCAAATTCAATAAAACTGTTTTCCTCTGTGATAGGAAGTGATGTTTTAAATCCAACTGCTTTCATTTTTTATGATGTTTTTTGAGCTTATTTTTCAGAAACTCTGGGGAGGTTTAATTTACAAGTATTTGCTTATTGACGCAAAACCGCTGACGGGGTGAAAAACCGCCGTCAGGGTTTCGTACAAAGACCCTGACGGCGGTTTTTCACCACGTCAGCGGTTATCGAAGTCGAGTAACTTTCGATTCAATATTATCAGTCAAACGATAATAAAACTAATAATGCTTTAAAAGGATTTTACGTATCTGAATCGAAATGGAAGTCGTCGTTCAAAACGACGACTTCCGTAAAATACGCCTCAAATCTTTAAAATTTATTAGCATTAACCTCTACTTAAATTCCAACGATTTTTCAGAAAGATATGTTCAGTTATTTACCGTGAGCTTTAAGACTAACTTCTTTCCAAGCATCCCAAGTAGCAAGACGTTGTTCATAAACTGCTTTCACGTTTGGAAGACCAATTTTACCTAAGAAAAGGCGAAGTGGAGGTTCTGGAGCATCAATTAATGCCAAAACCGCTTCGGTAGTAGCTGCTGGAACACCATAATCATCTGGATTATAACCACTTCTAAAGGCCGCTTTTACACCATCATAGGCTTCAATACTTTCAGACTGAGAGGCCGAAGAACCCGCCCAATCGGTTTCGTAGCCATTTGGTTCAATCAAAGAAACGTTGATTCCAAGTCCTTTTACTTCAGCCGCTAAGGTTTCGGTTAAACCTTCTACGGCAAATTTTGAAGCATTGTAAAGTCCTAAAGTTGGCAAGGTAAACAAGCCCAAAACACTACTTACTTGAATAATATGTCCACTTTTTTGTTCACGCATGAAAGGTAAAACCGCCTGCGTAACCCAAAGCAGACCAAAGAAATTTACTTCCATTTGTTGTCTGGCTTCTTGTTCAGAGGCTTCTTCAACCGCTCCGAATAAACCATAACCCGCATTATTGATTAGCACGTCTATTTTACCAAACTGCGCATGAGCCTTAGCCACTACCTCAAAAGATTGCTCACGATTGGTTACGTCTAATTGAAGCGGAAAAATCTGATTGCCAAATTCCTGCACTAAATCTTCTAAATCATTTAGGTTACGAGCAGTAGCAATCACTTTATCACCACGTTGTAAAAATGCTTTTGCCCAAATTTTCCCGAATCCACGAGAAGCACCTGTAATTAATATCGTCTTTGTCATTGTTTTTATTTGTTAAATTGAATGACACAAAATTACAGGACAGCTTCCTCCTCCAACTTATACAAATATCGGAAGGTATGATACAAAATGACGGATAAACAAAACCGCCTCTTTTGAATGAAAATTCAGAAGAGGCGGTTGAAAGGTGTTTTAGAAATGTGTATTGTTGTCTGTGTCTTTGCAGACAAATAATAGGAGTAAATTTATCATTTAAATAGAAGTCCTGTAGTATCAGTTTCCTTCCAAATATCAGAACTTATTAATTTATTCTCTGGCAATGATTCTAATGTACTTTCCCTCATGTCTATCCCCATAATTAATCCAAGTTTGTTTTTGTTTGCTACTTCAAGTAAAGTCATAAATCCTGTTGCACGTTCATTATCGTCAAAATGCAGATTTTCTTTGTCAAGGTATAATAATTGAACATCTTCATTTGTAATCCAGTTAGAAATTCCCATCATTTCACCACAACCAAAAAAATCATTTCGATTGTCAAGTTCACAAATAATTGAATATGAAAGAGTTTTATGGTTTAAATTAAAGTTACGAAATACACCACCTTTGCCAAGTGGTATATGTGGATAAAAGTCAGCACAAGTATTAAATATGTAATATTCAAAAAATCTGCAAAAGTCATAATAGCCGCTTAACTGACTCAAAAATAGTCGACTGTCATCGTATTCCTTAATTTTATGAAATTGATTGTGAATTTTAAAAGTTTTATCAAATGAATTAGCAATACTGTAAACTTTACTGGTTGAATTTTCTAAAAAAACCGTTAGTTCACTATCAGAAAAATGCTCAATTCCCCCTGTTCTATGAGATTTTGAGAACTGTAAATAATCTAATCTAATGCTTCCATGTAGTCCTTTTAATTCGGGGACTACTTTTTCGTAA
>JANPGQ010000471.1:0-8975 GCA_031423975.1 Cytophagales bacterium
GCAGAAGTTGGGGATTTCTCTTACAGCATTGTAGATAATGTTGTCGATAAATTTTTAGTAGAAACCAACGCCAACGCCAAAAATTCAAAAGTAGAATTATACGACCCAGCCAATAAATCTTGGAAAAATGTGATTCCAGAAAAAACAGAACCTTTGCAAGGTGCAGGAACGGCAGGAAGTAAAATTTTCACGACTTATTTGAAGGACGTAACCACCCGTGTGTATGTGTATGACCTTGCAGGAAAATTGGAAAACGAAGTAAAACTGCCAGGATTAGGCACTGCGGTCGGTTTTGGCGGTGAAGCTGACGATAAATTTGTGTTTTATACCTTCACGTCTTTCACTTTTCCACCCACCATTTACCGTTATGATATTGCCACAAAACAGACTTCAATCTTCCGTAAACCAGAAGTTCAGTTTAATCCTGATGCGTTTGAGACGAAGCAAATTTTCTATACGTCAAAGGACAGAACGAAAGTACCAATGTTCATCACCTACAAAAAAGGCGTACAATTGAACGGTAAAAACCCAACGCTTTTGTATGCGTATGGTGGCTTCAATATCAGTTCACAGCCTGGATTTTCAGCCACTTTGATTCCATTTTTGGAACAAGGCGGAGTATATGCTTTGGCGAATATTAGAGGCGGTGCTGAATACGGTGAAAAATGGCACGAAGCAGGCATGAAATTGAAAAAGCAAAATGTGTATGACGATTTCATTGCGGCGGGGGAATATTTGATTACTCAGAAATATTGTACAAAAGATTACTTGGCGCTTCGTGGAGGTTCAAATGGTGGGCTTTTGGTGGGTGCAGTTATCAATCAGCGTCCAGATTTATGTAAAGTTGCCATTCCACAAGTGGGCGTAATGGATATGTTGCGTTATCACAAATTCACAATTGGTTGGAACTGGTCGCCAGAGTATGGTAATTCTGACGATGCTACGGATTTCAAAAATCTTTACGGTTATTCGCCACTTCACAACATCAAAGAAGGCGTAGAATATCCTGCAACTTTAATTACTACTGCAGACCATGATGACCGTGTTGTACCAGCCCATTCGTTCAAATACGCAGCGACTTTACAAGAAAAAGCAGGAAAAAGTAAAAATCCGTTATTGATTAGAATTGACGTAAACTCTGGTCACGGTTCAAGTAATACCAAGAAAAATATTGAATTAACGGCTGACATTTACGCCTTTATTTTTGCGAATATGGGGGTTGAGGTGAAGGGAATGTAGATGCTTGAAATTGTTGGCACGCTGATTACGCAGATGCCGTTGGCAACACAGATTTTCGCAGATTTTAAAAAGAGAAATCATATTATTTTATTTCTAAAAATCTGCGAAAATCTGTGTTGCGAAGCATCTGCAACATCAGCGTGCCAATTACCTTACCCCACCAACACCGAAAACAAATCTGGCTGTTCGTTCAATTCTTGAAAAACAATATTTTCGCCTTGCATTCTTGCCAAAAGAGCAGCGTAATCTTCACGGTTTTGTAACTCAATTCCCAACAAAACAGGTCCCGATTCACGATTGGTTTTTTTATGATATTCAAAGAACGTGATGTCGTCATTTGGTCCTAAAACATTGTTCAAAAAGTTGCGTAATGCCCCCGCCCTTTGTGGAAAGCGAATCATGAAATAATGCTTTAAGCCTTCATAAAGTAAGGAACGCTCCTTGATTTCTTCGGTTCGGGTGATGTCGTTATTGCCCCCAGAAACTAAACAGACTACATTCTTACCTTTTATTTCATCCTTCAGAAAATCTAAAGCTGCAATCGTCAAAGCCCCTGCTGGTTCGGCTACAATGGCAGATTCATTGTACAGCTCCAAGATGGTAGTACAAACTTTTCCTTCGGGAACGGTGATGATGCGGTCTAAGGTTTCTTTACAAATCTGAAAGGGTCTTTCTCCCACTCGTTTTACGGCTGCTCCGTCAACAAATTTGTCGATAGTTTCCAGTTCTACCACGTGTCCCGCCTCAATACTTGCCTTCATTGAAGCCGCCCCCGAAGGTTCGATACCGATGATTTTGGTATGAGGAGAAAGTTGTCTAAAAACGGTAGACATTCCTGCCGAAACCCCACCCCCACCGATGGCAACAATGAGATAATCTATATTAAACTCCGCATCTTTTATCACCTCCAAACCCACCGTTGCCTGACCCGCAATAACCTCCAAATCATCAAATGGATGCACGTAGGTGGCATTATTTGCATCACAATATTCATTTGCTGCTTTAGAGGCATCATCAAAAGTATCGCCAACGAGTCTGATTTCTACTTCCTCTTTACCAAACATTTTTACTTGTTTAACTTTTTGATTGGGAGCAGTTACGGGCATAAAAATTGTTCCTCGCACACCCATTTTATGACACGCATACGCAACTCCCTGAGCATGATTACCCGCAGAAGCACATACAACGCCCTTATCCAGAGCCTCTTGCGAAAGCGTTGCCATTTTATTGTAAGCTCCCCTGATTTTATAGGAACGCACCACCTGCAAATCTTCTCGTTTGAGGTGAATATTAGCCCCGTATCGTTCAGAAAGTACGATATTTTCTGTCAAAGGCGTATGAATCGCCACACCTCTCAAGCGTTTTGCGGCTTCGTAAATGCTCTCTAAGGTTGGGAAAACGACTATTTTAGGTTTATTACTCATAGTTTTGTTGATGTTTGTTGATGCGTATTTGATGTTTTCGGAAATATTATTCTAAAACAATCCGTCCATCACGATCGATATTGGTTCTTTTATCAAAATGAAAATCGTAGAAACCCGCATCTCCGTTTTGTGCATCTACTTTTATGGTGCTTCTGCCCATTTCTAAACCCTGATTGTCATAGGCTTTAGCCAAAATTTTGCCTTTAAATCTTTTCGAGAAGATAAGATAAACGCTCAATAAATTATCTGTGCCTTCTTTATCATTTTTAAGGGTAACTTTTCCGTTAGAAATGCCTTTTTCAGTCAGAGATTTGGTATAGCTGAGGTTGATAGCACGAGCTTTTTTTACGCCTGATTCAATTCCTTTAACCATGTCGCCAGCGGTTTCGCCAATTTTCTCGGTTGAATTGCTCAGTCTATCGCAAGAAAATAATATTACTGAAAACGCAACGATTGATAGTTTCAATACTTTTTTCATGTTCTAATTATGATTGTTTGGTATTTCAAATTTAAGGAAAATTTTGCGGTTACTGATTATTCCGAAAAGAAAGTGGTGTTACATCAGTCAATTTCTTGAAATATTTAGAAAAATAAGATTGGTCTGCGAAGTTAAGATGATAGGCAATTTCGGCAATTCCCATGTCGGTATGAGTCAATAAACGTTTGATTTCCAGAATCATACGGTCATTAATCAAATCGGTAGAAGTTCTACCCGTTACACTTTTTACAGTTTCACTAAGGTGATTTGGCGTAATCGTCAGCAAATCGGCATATTGTTTTACCGAAAGGTTTTCCTGACATTTTTCTTCAATTAATTGCTTGAAACGCTTTACCAAAATCCGTCCTTTGTGTGCGTGTTCATCCATCGTACTCACAGGATAAATACGTTTGCTCTGAATCAAAATCAAGTCTAATAAAGCCCTAATAACCTCTTCATTATCAGTCAATTTCAATTGATTTTCAGTAATCGCTTTCTTGAAATACTCAATAAAAATCTGTCTTTCCATTTCATTTTCAAGATAGAGTGGCGGTGTCTCTTGGGCTAAATTATAGAAAAAGGGAAGCTCAAAGAGTTTATGAGGTTCTGTTTTATTGAAATGATAAAAAGACGAAGTAAACAAGAAAATATAGCCTTGAACATCATCAGAAAGGCTTAGTTCATGAATTTGACCTGGAGAAAGAAAGAAAATTGTGTAAGGTTTGATGGTATAATTTTGGAAGTCAATCGTATGCACACCTTCGCCTTGGGTAAGGAAAAGTATTTCATAGAAATCATCATGCCGATGGGGATACGTTACTTTGAAATTACGGTGAATATCAAACAATTCTACCTGAAACTGAATCGTATTCTCAGATTTCAGATTAAATTTATCAATGCTGTAAACGGGGATTTGATTCATGTTATTTTTTCAACTTCCCGAAAGTAAATAAACTTTCGGGAAGTACCAGACAAACCCTAATATTTACTTCCGCTTAAAAGCCAAAAGCAATTCCGTACCATGATAAACGTACATTCTGTCTCCCTCAATGACGTAATTATTAGCAACTGGTAAAAGGCTAAAAAAGGCTTTTTCCTTATCCGTAAAATCGCAAATTGACTTCGTATTTCCGATATTTTCAAAGCGAACTTGGTTCTTTTCTAAGTCCCTTAAAGTGCCAAAATAACGGTTGCAAGGTCCTTGTCCGAATACTTTTTTCTGGGCAAAATCCATCGTAATCGTTGCCTCAAAACCTTTGGCTTCCAGTCCGTTGTCTTTATAGATAAAATCGGTCAAAACCCATTCTGTGGCACGGCTTTTGTTCATCGGGGCGGCAGGTGGCGGAACAGCTACAACTGCATTTTTACTAATGTCAATGGGCGTTTTACTGATAATTCTTTTCAGAATATACTTTACAAATGAACCTTCTTTGGATTCTTCGGGCAAATCAACAATTTCAATAAGTAGCTGATATTCAAAACCTTGTTCGTGTTTAAAGCCTTCAATTTGGTCATAAAAAAATTCCCAATTCTTTTCGGGAGAGTTTTTCACCATCATACATTTACTTTTACCATCCCCTGTACAATCTACGGTTTTGGCACCAACAAACATTTTGCGAAAAGGAGATTTTATTTTGAGTTTTGGAGATTTTGTGGGTGCAAAGCACAAGAAGAAAGCACTCAAACAAATTAGCAGTTTGATTTTCATACGATTTCATGGGTTATTTTCCTTACTTAGACTACCATGAAATCAGCAAAAATGATGCCTTTTTGTGAGATATAAAAAGAAAAACCCCAAATTGCTTCGGGGTTTTCGTAATCATCGTTAAACAGTATGAATTGGAGGTTTTATTGGTTTTTTGCCAAGAAATGATTGGCGGTTACTCGGTAATTATCAAAAATGGCTCTGGTAATGTTCTGCAAATCTCTGTCTCTCAGCGATTTGAATTTTCCAAAAATCTTTGAGGCATAACCCGTCCAAAAGACTTTTTGCGTATTCCTGTCAATCATCGTAATCACCAAAGTTCCGTTTTTAAGGTTATTTTGATGAATATCCACCCTTTCCTTGCCTTCTGGTACTCCTACATATACCTTATTGACTTCGGTTAGTCGTAGGTTTTTGTCATAAACAGCTATTGAAATCAGTACGTCGGCATTTTTATTGCGTTCGCTGTAACCTCTGATTTCCATCTGTTTTTCAATCTCTTCTTTAATCACCGTTTCGTTCAACGGCGATGCTTGCTGATTTGCATCTTCAACGATAGTAAAAGTCTGATTTTCAGTATTTTCAGCGTGAAAATCATTGTTTGCTTTTACGGATATTTGTTCTCGTGTGCATGAACCAGCCATCATTCCGACAACTATTGTTGCCACAAAAATGCTTTTCATTTTTTATAAAATTGTTTTTGGATATTGTTCCGTAAAGGTAAAATTAATTTATGGATTAAATAGCACTTTACGAATTATTTTTTTGATTTTATCCATATTTCACTAAAATAAATCTTATAGAGTGCGGAATATGGAAGGAGAGGGCAAAAAATGAAGGGTATTTAAAAAAATAAATCCTGTCCTCAAAGAGAACAGGATTTACGGGAATATCCAAAAACAATCTCAAAAAATTTAAGTTCTTTATTTCTTCAAAACTACCACAGAATTGATGAGGTAATTTTCTTTTTCAGTTAATAAATTGTAAACTTTTGATACTTTACTATTTGATGGTTGAGTGATAAAAATTTTATGGTTCTTGAAAGTATTAGTCTCATTATCAAATACATACACTTGGTTTCCCACTTTCAAATCACCCATTTTTACCATTCCTTTATCGGTTAATATTGGATGATTGGCAGTAGCTTCTAAGGCTTTTAAATTATACTTTACGCCAAGCGATGCCGTCATGGATTGGTTTGGGTCAATCAATAAAACTCTCGAAATATCAAATTGCTTGTTCTCATGAGTCTGAACTTTCTGAACAGTTGTTATTTGAGATTTCTTCGATAAAGTATTATAACTCAATACTTTATCGCCAACTTTTACATCAGAAATGTTTTTTAAACTACCATCCGCCATTGATACTTGGGCAGTGGCGGGAAAACAATATTCATATTTATCTTCCTCTGCCCCTTTCATTGCCAAAACGCCCGAAAACTCTTTTGCTAATACGAAGGCTACGCATGATGAAAAACCCATTACGGCTTTTTCTCCATCTTTTAGTTCGTCAATATATTTGCCCCAAACTTCTTTTTCAGCTAAGGCATTGGGTATTACCAAATTGATTCTTTTGCCATCTTTGGGTGTGGTAAAAACCATCAAGTTAGCAATTTCTTTCATCCCTGCCGATTCCAAAACCTTGTACAAATAAATTCGTCTTTCCATGCCGTCCGAAAACTTGAAAACGTAGGGTGGATTAGAATTATCTAAAATGAATGCAGCCTCTTTGATGTAAGTATCTTTATCTAAATTTTTGATGGAAACTTTTCTAACTGCTTCAAATTCAGCACTTTTAATGCCTATTTTTTCGGTGGTTTCTTGTGCAAAAATTGTGAGATTTGTAATAAATATTACGATGAATAGTATTAGTTTTTTCATATTTCCAATGTTGTTTTAATTAACTATTAACCCGCTTATGAATCTGACTTACCACGGCATTTGCTGATTCCAAAGCTCCTGCCATCCAAGCGGTCAAGTGACTTGTGTGTTCTCCCGCAAGATAAATATCGTCATCTGGTTTTATCAAAGCTGGGTAAAAACGCTTTCTTGCCGATTCGCTATATTCTGCCCAACCGCCCTTTGAATAAGGGATTTTTTGCCAAGCCAATGAGAATGAGGTTTCAAATTCTTTGGCGTATTGCGGATGAATTTTACCGCCTTGTTCCAAAGCCACTTTTTCACGTTCTGCCAGATTAAGATTCCCTAATTTGACGGCTCTATCATGAAAATTATAGTAGCCTTTGAGCACCCCTTTTTTACCCATAAAATTATAAGAAGGGTAAAAAATCTGGGTAATGTCCATATTGGTTTTAGAAATTCCGCCAAAAATATGATCGTCTTCTTCCCAAAATCTACGCTTGAATTGCAATCCAATTTTACCCGTATTCATATAAGGCACAAAGTCTGCTGCACGGCGAATTTCTGACGATAAATCGGAAGTAATATTTTTCAAAATGGGCAAGGGAATCGTGCAAATACAGTAATCTGCCTTAAATTCTTTGATGCCAGTTTTGTCTTTATAAACAATATTAACGCCTGGTGCTGTCTTTCTAATCTCCTGAACCTCAGCTTGATATTGAATTTTTCCTTCCAATTTTTTAGCAAAAGCATAAGGTAAAGCATCCATGCCACCAACGGGTTGTAACATGACAGGTTGCTGATTGAAAGTGTATTCGCCAATATTAGAAAATGCAGGATGAAAAAGCCCAGATTCGATAATATCATGCAACGAATGTGGGCTGGCTAATTCGGGATTCTGTTCTCCATATCCACCTTGCCGTTTGTATCCATGCCGTTCCGAACCTTTATATTTCTTGGTAATGTCCAAATCACCTTCTTCTTTCAGATAGGCGGTTAGTTTTTCTAAATCTTCTTTTGTAACATCCTCATCCAGAGCTTTTTGGTCGATGGCTTTAGTCAATAATTCGTAAGTATAACCTCGCACGTCGGCGTGTACTTCACGGATTTTGATGGGTTTATTGGCTAATTTTCCAATCCCGCCATCGGCATAATAATACGCTCCTTCGTTCACATTCATGAAAATTTCGAGCGGAATATTAAACTCCCGACAATAATGCAAAGTCAGTGTATGATTATGTGGAATTCGGGCAGCACCACCGTTGTAATAATGCCCTTTTTCAAACTGGCAAGTCTGTTGAATTCCGCCAATTTCAGTCTCAACTGCCCCGCCTCTCACCGACCACACTCGTCCACCTGGACGATTGCGAGCTTCAAGAATGGTAACATCATAACCCAACTTCATCAACTCATAAGCCGAAGCCATTCCTGCCAAACCCGCTCCCAAAATAATGATTTTTTTATCAGCCTTATTTCGCTGTAAATCAAGGGGTTGAGCATTAGAATCGGGAATTAGTCCGAAACCAAGCATGGTTAAATAACTGGCAGAACCTGTTTTATTGATAAAGTCTCTTCGAGTCATATTTTAAGTTGTAATTTTAGAAAAAGCATCGGTAAATGCCTTCATTTCGTCCATAGTTCCAATAGAAACTCTGCACCAATGTTGCTTATCAAATTCCCATTTTCTTACCATTACGCCTTCTGATGCCATTTTTGTTAGCATATCCGAGCCTTTCATTTTCAAAGGGAATATCACAAAATTGGCGTGTGATGGAATGTAAGTATAACCCGCTTTGGTCAGGAATCCGTATAAATATTGCTTTGATTCTTCGGTATTTTTCAAGGTAAGTTTCTGAAAATCAGTATCTTTAATGGCAGCAATTGCAGCGGCAAAAGAAGGTACTGACATATCCATTCCACCTGAACAATATGGTTGAAGTTTTTTAAGAATTTCTGGTTTGGCAATGGCATAACCGCCACGCAAACCCGCAAAAGCGTACAATTTGGACATGGTACGGAGAATCAAAACGTTTTTGCCAGCCTTCACCATCGGAATCATTGACTCCGTTTTGGGGTCTTTGGCATAATCAATGTACGCCTCATCAACTAATACTGGAATTTTATCCGAAACCTTGTTGATAAAACCTGTCAACGCATCAGCAGGTAAAATTGCCCCAATTGGATTATTTGGATTGGTGATATAAACCAAACTTTGTGTACCGTCTATTTTTGAACTAATCGCCTCTAAATCATACTGATAGTCTTTGGTC
>JANPGQ010000472.1:0-3801 GCA_031423975.1 Cytophagales bacterium
TTTTCGGAAAACGGTTAAAGGTGAACGGTTCACGGGATATATCGGAATAAAACCGTTTACCCTTTGCCGTTCACCGTGTACCAAACTTTTATTCTTCTCCACTTTCATCAGGCAAAGGAACGTCTCCCTCCTCTCCTGCCGTTGTGTCAATTTCTGTATTTTCTACTTCTGAACTAAGAACTTCGTTTTCTCCATCTTCCACTACTACTACAGCATCTGAATCAACGATGACTTCTTCTTCTGGGTCTTTTACAATTTTAGTTACGGAAGAAATTTCATCAGCTTCGTTTTTCAAACGAATCAATTTTACACCTTGTGTATTACGTCCCATCACACGGAGGTCTGCTACGGCAATGCGTATCAAAATTCCTGCTTTGGTGATAATCATCAAGTCGTTACTATCCGTTACTTCCTTGATTGCCACTAAGTTACCCGTTTTTTCGGTAATGTTTAGGGCTTTTACGCCTTTACCTCCACGGTTGGTCAAGCGGTAATCTTCTACGTCTGAACGTTTTCCGTATCCTTTTTCTGAAACTACTAATAATTGTTGGGTTTCGGGGTCTTCGATACAAACCATTCCCACTGCTTTTTCGTGTAATTTCTCTTCATCCAACCAGATACCTTTCACCCCTGCGGCTGAACGACCCATTGGGCGAACTCTCGATTCTTCAAAACGAACCGAACGACCTGTATTGGTAGCAATAATTACGTGGTTATTTCCATTGGTTAAACTTACATCTAACAAACGGTCATTTTCACGAATCGTGATGGCGATGATACCATTCTGACGGGGACGTGAATAGGCTTCTAAAGTAGTTTTCTTGATGGTTCCATCTTCAGTACACATCACGATGAAATTATTGTTGATATAATCTGCATCAGTTAATGACTTTACGTTGATAACCGCACGGATTGAATCTCCATTTTCGATATTCATCAAATTCTGAACTGGGCGACCTTTGGCAGTTTTTGAACCTTCAGGAACGGCATATACTCTGAGCCAGAAGCATTTTCCGCTTTCGGTAAAGAATAATAACCAGTTGTGCATCGTTGCCGAGAAAAGGTGTTCGGTATAATCGCTATCTTTGGTGGCAACGGCTCTTGAACCTACTCCTCCTCTACCCTGTGCTTTATATTCACCAATTGGGGTACGTTTGATATATCCTTGGTTTGAAACGGTAATCAACATTTCGTCATCCGCAATCATATCTTCAACCGAGAATTCATCATCAGTCATGTTGATTTGCGTGCGACGGGCATCTCCGTAACGTTCTCTAATATCAAGCAATTCGTCTTTGATAATTTGTAATTGACGTTCTGGTTTTGCCAAAATATCTTCCAAATCTTCAATAATACGTTTGATTTCGTTGTATTCAGCAATGATTTTATCACGCTCCATACCCGTCAAACGCTGTAAACGCATTTCGAGAATGGCTTTTGACTGAATTTCTGAAAGTCCGAAACTTGCCATCAAACCTGCTTGAGCAGCATTGGGGTCTTTCGACTCACGAATCAATTTGATAACGGCATCAAGATTGTCAAGGGCAATGATAAATCCTTCTAAAATATGGATTCTTTTCTGTGCTTCTCTTAAATCATATTGAGTACGGCGAACCACCACTTCGTTACGATGTTCTACAAAATAGTGAATTAAGTCTTTAAGGTTCAGCGTATAAGGGCGACCTTTTACCAAACAAACGTTATTGACCGAAAATGAAGATTGAAGTGCCGAAAATTTGTAAAGATTATTCAATACAACATTCGGAACGGCATCACGTTTCAAATCAAAAACGATTCTCATTCCTTCACGGTCAGACTCATCACGTATTTCGGATATACCTTCGATACGCTTGTCATTTACCAAATCAGCACATTGTTTTATCAATGATGCTTTATTGACCATGTACGGAATTTCGGAAATAATAATTTGGTCTTTCCCTGTTTTTGAAGTTTCAAATAAAGCAACTCCCCGAACCACGATACGTCCACGACCCGTTTCAAAGGCATTTTTGATACCTGAAACACCATAAATCGTTCCGCCCGTTGGAAAATCTGGGGCTTTGATATATTCCATTAAACCTGGAATAGTAATATCGTTATCATCAATATAGGCGATAATTCCATTAACAACTTCCGTCAAATTATGAGGAGCCATATTGGTTGCCATACCCACGGCAATACCAGATGTACCATTCAATAAAAGGTTAGGAAATTTGGCTGGAAGCACTTTGGGTTCCATCAAGGAATCATCAAAGTTGGGCTGAAAATCAACCGTTTCTTTGCCAATATCTGCTAATAATTCTTCGGCAATTCTTTTTAAACGAGCCTCTGTATAACGCATGGCGGCGGGTGAATCACCATCTACCGACCCAAAGTTTCCTTGACCGTCCACCAAAGGGTAACGCAATGACCATTCCTGAGCCATACGCACCATGGTATCATAAACAGAGGAGTCACCGTGAGGGTGAAACTTTCCCATAACCTCCCCCACAATACGGGCAGATTTTTTATAGGCTTTGTTATAATTTACGCCCAACTCGTCCATTCCATAAAGAACACGACGGTGAACGGGTTTGAGTCCATCACGGACATCTGGCAAAGCACGAGACACAATTACGGACATTGAATAATCAATGTACGCTCCCCGCATTTCGTCTTCTATGTTAATGGGGATAATATTACTGGTTTGTTCTGACATAAATCGTTTGCGGATTTAGGATAGGATATTTTGAAAACTATTCAAAAATTCTACGCTGATTGGCAAGGTAAAGATTTTTGTAAATACTCAATTAAAAAATAGGATTTCTCCTTATACAAATTTCGTGAAACTTTTGGGTGTTTGCAAATTTTGGACTTGTGGATATAGGTTATTTAGAGGTATTGTTTAATTTTTGGGGGTATTTTGACATTTTAAACCCCCAAGGTTTTTGAAACCTTATGGGTTTTGAACAAAAATCTTTCGTAGATTTACAATTATAAAAAAGCCTTGTAAATTTTCAAAATGTTAAGATTTCCTTATCTCCTATTATTACTAATTGGATTGCTTACGAGTTGTTCCTCAAACAAAAATATCCAAACGGCTCAGACTACAGACGGAAAAGCTGATGTCAAAGTAAACCTCCTAAATCTATTTGATAAATCCAGAAATCGAGTAATTCCAATAGCAATTTATACGCCAAAAGGTAAGGCGAATAAACATGTAGTAATTGTGAGTCATGGTTATGGCGAAAATAAAGGCGGAGCTTATTTAGGATATTCATATCTAACTGAAAATCTGGCAAAAAGGAGATATTTTGTAGTAAGTATTCAGCATGAATTGCCTACTGATAGTTTGATACCGATGTCGGGCATTCCGCAGGTTGTACGAAAACCGTTTTGGGACAGAGGAGCCGATAATATTTTGTTCGTGATTCAGTCCTTGAAGAAATCGAATCCTGAGTTAGATTTTAAACATATTACCCTCATCGGACATTCTAATGGTGGAGATATGACGGCATTATTTCCACAAAAATACCCAAATATTGTTGCTAAAATTATAACTTTGGATAATAGAAGAATGGCTTTGCCAAGAACCAACAAGCCAAATGTATATTCGATAAGGTCGAGCGACCAACCCGCCGACTTAGGAGTTTTACCAACGGATGAAGAGCAAAAGAAATTCAATATAAAAATCATAAAATTGCCCAATACGATTCATAATGATATGAGTAACCAAGCTAATAACGAACAACGGAAGGAAATTAATGACTATGTGTTGAGCTTTTTAATAGAACCAATCACGAAATGAAAATACTTTTTTTA
>JANPGQ010000473.1:0-13596 GCA_031423975.1 Cytophagales bacterium
GTATTTGTTGTTTCATATTACAATGTCAATTTTCCCTCAAAATACGCATAAATCCGTTATTCAGCCACCTTTTTATATTTTTTATGGTATGAAAGCCTTACTCGACTGATAATAAATCCACCAATTGCCCCTGGAGCTATCCAAACCACTAAGCCAGGAATATAAGGGGGATTGTTGACTACCAAAAATGCTGTAACTGTGGCAATGTACGACCCACCCATGCGTGAGATATGATTTTGAAACCAGTATTTGATAGGCACAGGTTTTCCCTTGTCATCAATCACTTTTTTGCCCATAAAAACTCGTAAATCTTCATAAGCTAAAATGAAAACAAATGTTCCGAAAATGGGAAAAAGCACACTGAAAAAATTATCACCTTTTTGATAGGCAAACCAAGCAAAATAGAGCATCATAAAAGCACAAGCCATTGCCAAAATACTGGCGAAATAATCTAATGAAGAGGCTTTTTGAGATTCTTTGCGTTGGATAAGTCTTACGCCTGTGAAAGTATTATAAAAGCTAAAAATAGCAATCCCTGAGAGGAATATCAGATTAATCTTCATCTGAAAGCGAAGTAAAGCCGTGAGGGCAACTACGAACATTGCCCAAAAATAAACCTTCCCCCAAAGAACATGAGCCTTGCCACCTTTTTTGGCAAACATCGGAATAAGTCCTGTAACTAAGGCAATAAAACCTGCGGCAATGTGAACGTAGAGCGTAAGCGTAAGAAAAGTTTTCATGCTGTCTGTGGATTAGATTTTCGTCTGATTTTGATAATTCAAAGTTATTCAAACGATAAATCTAAATAAGCAATTTTCCGACAGACTATGAAATTTTTGGGGTGAATTGAGGATTTTTAAATATCAATTCCCGTTTTCTTCAAAAATTTAGAAGATAAACTTGATTTACTGGAAATATATCGAAGACTCACACCCACGTAAGGCGTTATAGGTAGGCTTTGTGTAGTCAAATTTTCATTAGCAGCATTAAAAGTTTTCACTTGTCTAAAGCCTGCCATTCCTCCCTCGATTCCAATATTAAAAGCATTCAAAATATGAGCATTGGCGGCTAAGGTAAAACGTATTTGCTGAAAATTTTGTCGGCGAGGCAATCGTTCAGTATTAATAGCAACATCTTGATAACCAGCACTATATCCGTCAAAAACCGTATTAAAATCAAAATGCAACCAGGGTTGAGCCTTGTACGTTACGCTCGCCCGAAAAGGCAAAATTCCCGAAACTTTCCAGTCATCACCCAAAGCCTTAGTGAATCCGAAAATGGGGATAATCCTGAATTTTTGGTTATACACAATGGCAGTTCCGTACATGATTTGCGTTCGTAATCCAAAGATTCTTAACCTTGCTGCCCCGCCATAAAAATAAGGTTGTGGATTAAAAAATGTCTCGTTAGATTGTGTTAAGCCCCCACCTACGCCATATACCCAAAATTTCTCTCGCAAACTTGCCTTTAATTGCACAAAAGTTACGCCCACCGTTTTGTATCCACCATTGGGCTGTTCTTTACCATCAATTGTAGTGTTTAGTTGTGATAAATTAGCTAATAACAGCGTATGTTTTGCTTCAATATCTGCCTTTTTACCGAAACCAATCCCCGCCGAAATAGTAGTATTTAAGGGAATAACCGCCAAAGCATTGGTACGATTTAAACCAAATTTTTGCCCATTTTCCATAGCAGCCTCAGGCATATAATCCGCTCTGACCGTAACGTTTGGATAAAATAATTGCGTAAGTGAAGGCGTTTGCCCAACACTTTTGGTATAAAGAAAACCAATCAGAATGAAGGTAATAAGCGTTTTTGAAGACATATATGGATTTGTTTTTCAAAATAACGCTTGGGCTTATGGAATAGTATTGTATCAATGATTTCAACCTCACATTCCATCATAAGCAGCAAGTTTCAGCTATTAATTATTCATTGTCAATTATAAATTGCCAATAAGGCACATTTTTTGCTGTAATATCTACACGAATTTCTTTCTAATTAACACAAAAATTTATGAATATCTTTCCGCCAGAGGATTGTTCATGGTTTAGTAATTTGGTCAGCAAAAAAGTGTTTATTTCTATCATTTTTTTGTTATTTATCAATATTTCTAACCTATTTGCCCAATCGTCAGACGAAGCTCAAACGTCTGAAAATACTCCCATACAAACCCATCCCATCACTGCCGAAAGAGCTTTGAAAAGATTTGCCCGTAATATCAAATCTGATGCCAAAAATAATTTTCAGAATACTTTAAAATTAGCCAAAATACATGACTGGATACTTCAAAGAACCCTTTCAGATGGTCGTGTATTATCCTTACAAGGCATTGATGAATTAAATAATCCAATTTATTACATTACCCACAGTCAAGTTTCACCATCTGCTTGCACCCGCACCAATTCACTTTATTATGGCGGAAGTTTGGGCGTAAGTCTCAACGGTTCTACCTCGGTGGTGAAGGATAAATTAGGGCTTTGGGATGGTGGATTAGTCAGGGCTTCTCATCAAGAATTTAGTACAAATCGTATTAAACAGATTGATGCTCCCAATTATTTCAACGAACACGCTACGCACGTTGCGGGTATTTTGGTGGGGGCGGGCGTAAACAAGCAAGCCCGTGGAATGGCTTTTGGTGGAAACCTAAAAGTCTGGGATTTTTCGGACGATATTTCAGAAATGGCATTTGCCGCCAAAGGGCTGTTGGTTTCCAATCACTCTTATGGTGTGTTGGCGGGTTGGGTTTTCAATCCCGACCGTAGCGGAATCATTGGGCGAGACGATAATCTAAAATGGGAATGGTGGGGAGACTCAACTATCTCAAAATCAGAAGATTATCGCTTCGGTTTTTATGATAAAAAATCCAGTGATTTAGATAAAATTGCCTATAATGCTCCGTATTATCTTATCGTAAAATCGGCAGATAATAAACGAAATGAAAACGGACCAACTGCGGGAACACCTTATTATTTGAGGAATACTAATATAAAAAGTACGATTCCCCGAAACAGAAATGATACTTTTGACACCATCCCGATGGATGGGAATGCTAAAAATATCCTGACTGTAGGGGCAATTGATGGCGGCGATGTAGTGCCAACGAAACCTTCGGAAATCAAAATGTCAGCGTATAGTAGTTGGGGACCGACGGACGACGGACGTATAAAACCCGACCTTGTTGGCGTAGGTGAAAGTATTTTATCGGCTTCTGCCAATGGCGATGATTTGTATGCTACCTATAGCGGCACGTCTGTAGCTTCGCCCAATGTATCGGGTTCATTATTACTCTTACAGGAATTTTATGCCAATCAAAAATATGGATATACCATGCGTGCCGCTACGCTCAAAGGCATCGTCTTGCACACCGCCAACGAAGCTGGAACTACACAAGGTCCTGATTATCAGTTCGGTTGGGGACTTTTGAATACGGAACGAGCCGCCCAAGTGATTGCTAATTCAGACCAAAATCATTTTCTCTCGGAGAGTTTATTATATCAAAACTCAACCAATAGTTTTCAAGTAGTAGCTTCAGGAAAAAGCCCCATCAAAGCCACTATCAGTTGGACAGACCCTGAAGCCACTCCAACGGAGGTGAAACCTGAAAACTTGAACAGTAGAATTCCAAAATTGGTCAATGATTTGGACATCAGAATTTCGGATGGGCAGAAGACTTTTTTACCTTGGGTGCTTAATCCCAACGCTCCAAGTTTAGGAGCTACGCAAGGCGATAATTTTAGGGATAATGTTGAGCAAATTTACATTGAAAACCCCGTTGCTGGCAAAACATACACCATTACGGTAAATCACAAAGGTACTATTTTGAGGGGTGACATTCAGTATTACGCCCTGATTATTAGCGGAGTAAGTAATGTGCCTTGTCAGGGTGTTGCTTCTATCGCATCAACTGGGAATACTTCACTTTGCAAAGGAGCAGTCAAATTAATTACCAATTCAGGCACTAATCTTTCTTACGTTTGGAATTGGAACGGGCAGAAAATCCCCTTATCTAATTATGCTTCTTACACTGCCAAAGTAGCAGGTAATTATTCTGTAACAGTTACACAAGGGAAATGCTCCGCAACTTCACCAATCATTGCCGTTGAAAATTCCCAAACGCCTATTATCTCTACCGATAATGGCAATAATATTTGTACAGGAAATATTAACCTGAGCGTAAAGAACCTAACGGGAACTGGTATCACATATCAATGGCAAAAAGAAGGAATCAATATTTCAAAGGCTACAAATTCAATTTTAAATATTTCAGAACCAGGCAATTATACTATTATCACTACTCAAAATCAATGCAGTGCCACCTCAGCATCTTTTGTAATTACTAATATTGGCGGTACAATTTCAACTAATCCTGTATCGGGAAAATATTTACTTCGAGCCAGCAAAATTCAGCCTATTCAAGCCATTCCAACTGACAATAAAAAGTATAATTTTCAATGGTTTAAAGATGACATTGCAATAGCAAATTCTAATCAAAATATCTTGAATATAAACGATGCAGGAAAGTATTTTGTGAAGGCAAGTTCGGGAAAATGTACTGCTATTTCGGGCGTAGTTGAGTTCGTAAAATTGAGCGGGGCAAGGGTAATAACTTTTGAAGAAAACAATAAACAAGAAGAAATGGAATCTTTAATTCTATCACCTAATCCTACGAATGATTGGTTGAAAATTCAATATTTTACAAAAGGAAATACTATTTCAGAACCATCGGTAGAAATCATTAACTCATTGGGAATGAGCATTCTATCTGATAAATTAGAGAAAGATTACAATACTTTTTTTACAAAAACCCTTAACCTACAATCAATGCCTGTGGGTATGTATTTTGTGAGAATTATTGATAGGGATAGGGTTTTGGTGAACAAGTTTTTGAAGAATTAGCGTAAAAAAAGAAGCCTTCGTTTAAAGGGGGATGCCCAATCCGAAGACTTCCTTAAAATATGCTGTATTTTTCTACACCAGTTCCGCAATCACCGTCTCTCCGCCTACTGGTTTATCATCCAAATTCACTAAAATCTTAGCATCTAAGGGCAGGAAAATATCAACCCTTGAACCAAATTTGATAAAACCGAATTCTTTTCCTTGCTCTACAACCGTTCCTTTATCCACGTACCAACAAATTCTCCGAGCCATGGCTCCTGCAATTTGACGGAAAAGTACCTCCGTTCCATTATCATGTTTTACTACTATCGTTGTTCTTTCATTATCTGTACTTGACTTTGGATGCCATGCTACCAAAAACTTTCCTGGATGGTATTTAAAATATGAAACAATCCCTGAAATTGGGTTAAAATTAATATGCACATTAATTGGCGACATAAAAATTGATACCTGACGACGTGGACCTTTGAAATATTCAGTTTCCACAACCTCCTCAATCACAACCACTTTGCCATCGGCAGGGGCAATAATGTGCTTGGGGTTTTTGACAGTTGTACGTTCAGGTACCCGAAAAAATTGTAGCACAATTATAGCAAGCACAACGCTCAATACTACGATAATTTTACGAAGAAGGTCGTTTTCTGGAAAAAAATAAGCGGTTACACTGTTCAAAACTATCAAAAAAATGGTCGTTACCAAGATAGTTCCTTTGCTTTCTCTATGAATTGTCATTTGTTATTAGGGGATTTTTCTATCACAAAGTTAAGAAAATTCTTTGATTTTAGCCTTGTTGGTTTTAAACAGATTCTTTGACAGATAAGATCAAATCTTGAACATTGAAACAAAATGTATAATTTTGAATATTAAATCTCTCAATTATTTAACATGGACGCAACCTTTTATGCGTAGAGGTCGTACTCTAAGGATAAGCTCCTCAAAATGCCCGTTATCATAGACCATACTAAAACTCTTGAAACTCTACTTGACGGTTGCCGCTTAGGTAACCCTAAAAGTCAAGAATTGCTTTATCGGCAGTTTTATGGATATTCTATGAGTGTTTGTTTGCGGTATTCACGCACGCACGATGAAGCTATTGAGATTGTAAATGATGGCTTTATTAAGGTTTTTAACCATGCCGATAAGGTTGATTTGACAAAATCGTTTAAAAATTGGTTAAGAAAAATTATGGTGAATACGGCTTTGGATTTTTACCGCCAAAACCATAAACATTATAACCATGACGATATTCAAGAAACTGAATATCATATTACGGATGGACAAGATGCTTCTGCGGATTTATCGTATCAGGAACTTTTGGGAGTGATTCAAAGGCTTTCACCAGCGTATAAAACAGTTTTTAGCCTTTTTGTGATTGATGGATATTCTCACGAAGAAATCTCTGAAATGCTCAATATTTCTATCGGAACGTCTAAATCTAACTTGGCGAGGGCAAGAATTAATTTGAGAGAAATGTTGAGTCGACAATGAATGAGTGATTTTGTGAGGAAATGACTGAGAGGATTTTAGGGAATAAAAAATAAATAAAAGAGTTTACAGCAAAAAAATTAACCAATAATTTGTAAAACAATTATTAAAAAAATGTCAGAAAAGTGGTGGGATATGTCGGATGACGAATTGGATGACCTTTTCAGAGAAGCCTCTGATAAAGTAGAAATCCCTTTTGATTCATCGGCACTCGACAAACTCAGACAGAAGATTGAATCAAAGTCAATGCCCAAACCCGAACCTTCACAGGGTTTCAAGAAACGGTGGATAGCATTGGCAGGTCTTTTAATCTTCTTTGGGGTGGCATTGCTTTATACTTTCTATCCTAAAAAGGTAAATTCAGTTGAAAGTAAGCAAGCTAACATTTCTCATAAAGAAATTAAGGGTGAGAAAAATTTGAAGGAATTAGGGAATTTACCAAATAATAAAAAATCAGAAGTTATTGTTGATGAAAATAATTCTTCAAAAACGAAGGAATCAAAAGGAAATTCTATTAATAGAAGCGTAATTGAAAGTAAGAATGTTCAGAATAAAAATTCAACAATAATAGCAAATCCTACTAATAAAACAAGATACGGACTGGCTGATAAAAAGGGAGTAAAACGTGCTTATTCCTTAAACAAAAATCCACTAAATCAAGAGATTTCCAAGAGCATTTCAGAAAATAACGTACTTAAAAACAAACCATTAGATATTTCAAACACAAAATCTATTGATAAAAAAACGCCCACTGCAATTAGTAATCTAAATGGCGGTAATCTGAATTTAATTAAGGGAGAAAATAATAGTAGTGAGGTAAATTCTCCTATAGTTTCTTATGCAGCCAAAACAGATAAGAAGCAGTCGAGATTGCCAAAAGCAAAGGTTAATAGTAATCAGTTTAATAATCCAAGCGTTTATCAAGAAACAAACTTACCGATTTCAACGCCAATTATTATTCCAGAAAATAAACCTGTGGAAGAAGCAACTCTTCTGAAAACTAACTTTTATAACGTTGATTTTCTGACCAATAAAGCTACCAAATCGCTCGAAACTAATATAGAAACGGAATCGCCTACGTATGTGGATGCCCCTCCGATTGTGATGAAACAGCCTAAATTTTCCCGTTTTGGCATCAGATTGGCAATAGCCCCTGATATTAACTCGCTCGAAAAATTAGGCACATCCGTATTAGGGAGTTCTTTTGGGCTTTTATTTGAATACCGTTTAAACAAAAAATTTATCATACAAACTGGCGTAACGTATTCCAGTAAAAAATATATTGGCGATTTTGATTACTATCATAGTTGGGCGGGCAATTGGGCTGCCTATCACCCTTCAAAGCCAATAGATGTAGATGGAGGTTGCAAAATTATTGACGTACCCCTCAATATTCGTTTCAATATTTACCAAAAGCCTCGTAGCACATTTTTCATTAGTACGGGCGTTTCATCGTATTTTATGATGAATGAAACCTACACGTATGACTATGCTTGGTCGCCTTCCAAAACAGTAACTTGGAGTGATAAATCAAGTTTTTATTGGTCTGCCTTGAATCTTTCGGCTGGTGTAGAGCGAAAACTGAACAAGCACCTAACCTTTCAAGTAGAACCCTATTTGAAAACTCCACTAACCAATGTGGGGCGTGGAGGTGTAAATTTATACAGTAGTGGATTGTTATTTTCTACCAAGTATGAGTTTTAGACAATCGTTAAAACCATTGATTCCAAAGTCAATCCTGGACCAAAGGCACAACTCAAAATATTCTTCTTAGATTCATTACTGGTGTTGTCTTTCAATATTTCATTCAACACAAATAGGACAGTACAAGACGACATATTACCATAATCTTTCAATACTTGATAAGCATAACGATTATCGTCTGGTTTCATTTCCAAAGATGATTCTATCGCTTCCAAAATTGCTTTCCCACCTGGGTGCATAGCGTATAAATCAATATCTTTAATTACCATTTCAGCACCACTTAACAATCTATCAATCAATGATTTGATGCCTGATTTTACTAATTTTGGAATATATGAAGTCAAGGTCATTTCGAAGCCGAAATCTGCGATATTCCATGCCATGTCTTGTCTGCCTTCAAAGTATAAATCACAGAAAAAAGACTTTAATTCCAATTGTTTTTGTGGAGTATTTTGAGCTTTTGCTTCTACCAAAACTGCGGCTGCACCATCGGCAAAAAGGGCGTTTGATAATAAGAAATCATCTTCCATTCTTTTCTGAAAATGAAGGGTACAAAGTTCCACACATACTACCAAAACCTTCGCTTCGGGATGAGCTTTGCAAATGGTATCCGCCATTTTCAGACCATTAAAAGCTCCATAACAACCCATGAAATTAATGGCAGTTCGTTGAATGGTGGTGTTTAACCCAAGCGTCGAGATAATTTCAATATCCAGCCCAGGGGCATACATACCAGTACAACTGACCGTGATGATATGGGTAATGTCAGAAACATTTTGATTGAGGTTTTCGATTGCATTCAAGCATAGCGGTAATGCGTATTTTTGGTACGCCACCATACGTTTGGAAATACTGGGAAATGGCTCTAAATCAGGACTTTGTGGATAAAATTGATATTCGGTAAAGGGGAGTCCATAGTCTGGAAAAACAGAATATCGTTGGGCAATTTTAGTGGTTCGGTATAATGCTTTTAATCTTCGCTGGTGGTGTTCGTCCATTTGCAAAGCCGCAGCCATAAACTCGGCTATTTGCATTTGAGAAAAACAATTATCTGGCACAGCAGTACCAATGGATGTAATAAAACTCATATTATCGTTTACAAACATAGCAATAAGGAAGAGTACCTCATTGATGTTCTTTTAAATGGAAGAGAATGATAAAATTTATAGTGGTCGTAATATCGGATAATATGTAAGTAATATACGAAGTAAGTATGATAATAGTTTCAAAAAAATTATACCAGCATTAATCGTATAGTTTTTAAACCAAATAAATGACTTTTTTGTTATCATATCGTCCTGACTATGAAGATATTATGATTTGTATTATCTTTGTATTTCAATTTAATCAATTGTTTCATTTAACCACCACATTACCGCCGATGCAAAACACACCCATCATCCTAACGTCCGAATCTGTCGAAGCGTTAGTGGCGAATATCGCCGAAGAGTTATTGAAAGGTCATAACACGTATAAGTCGGAGACCGCCGCCCTGAAAAAGAAAATCAAAATCGGAATGTTGAGGACGATTTCGTATCAGGAATTAATGCACACAAAAAAACAGCATTTACACGCTGTTTGATGAAGACTGATTTTAAGAAACCTTACCGCCATAAGGTTTTTGATTGTTTCTGCTACACTTTCCCTCTCAAAAACTCCGCCGTATAATTATTCTCTTCCATTTTCACCATTGCTTCGGGTGTACCTTCAAACGTGATATAACCACCGTTTTCTCCACCTTCTGGACCGATGTCTATGATATGGTCGGCTGATTTTATTACTTCCATATTGTGTTCAATAATGATTACTGAATCACCCTGCTCCACTAAGGCGTTAATGGCTTTTAATAGCTTTTTGATGTCGTGAAAATGAAGTCCTGTCGTGGGTTCGTCAAAGATAAAAAGGGTCTTTCCTTTGTTTGGATTGCCTTTTCCTAAGAAACTTGCCAGTTTTACCCGTTGTGCTTCTCCGCCCGAAAGCGAGTTTGACGACTGCCCCATTTTGATATATCCTAAACCTACTTCTTGGAGTGGCAATAGTTTTTCAGCTAATTTAGGTTGGTCTTTTCGGAATAATTCAATGGCTTCGTCCACGGTCATATCCAAGATTTCTGAAATGTCTTTTTCTTGGTATTTGATGTCCAAAATCTCTTGTTTGAAACGCTTTCCTTCGCAAGACTCACATTTGAGTTTTACGTCTGCCATGAACTGCATTTCGATGGTTACGAAGCCTTCGCCCTGACAAGTTTCACAACGTCCTCCTTCTACGTTAAACGAAAAATTCCCAGGTTTATAGCCTCTTGCTTTGGCAATGGGTTGTTCAGAATACAAAAGCCTGATTTGGTCATACGCCTTCACATAAGTAACTGGATTTGAACGAGATGACTTGCCAATTGGGTTTTGGTCAATCATTTCTACGGCTTCAATTTTCTTGATACTTCCTGCCAATTCCCCAAATTTTCCTGATTCTTCCGAATACGTTCCCAAGTGTTTTCCGAGAGCGGGATATAAAACTTTTCGTACCAAAGTAGATTTCCCCGAACCACTCACACCCGTTACCACCGTTAGGATTCCCAAAGGAAATTTCACCGAAACGTCCTTCAAATTATTCTCATAAGCTCCTTTTACTTCAATAAAACTGGTAGATTTTCTATGAAATTTGGGGACTTCAATTTTATCAGTTCCATTGAGAAAATTGATAGTATGGGAGATGAGTTTTGAGTTTTGAGCGGGCGACGCTTCGCTTTCGAGTGCGGAGTTTTTTTGTCCCAACTCCGCATTCGAAAGCAAAGCGTCGCCCGCTCCCAACTCAAAACTCCCTTGAAATACCAATTCTCCCCCATGACTTCCTGCATCGGGACCAATGTCAATAATTTGGTCGGCAGCACGCATGACTTCTTCTTCGTGTTCGACCACGATAACAGTATTACCCATGTCTCTGAGAGATTCCAAGACCGAAACCAATCTGAGCGTATCTCGTGGGTGCAAGCCGATGCTGGGTTCATCCAAAATATACATCGAACCCACCAAGGCACTTCCCAACGAAGTAGCCAATTTTATCCGTTGAAATTCACCGCCCGAAAGCGTAGAAGTTAAGCGGTTTAGACTCAAATATCCTAACCCCACTTTGTTCATGTACTCTAAACGAGCAGTAATTTCTTGAAGAATCCTTTTGGATACACTTTGTTGATAATCAGGCAATTGCAATTCATTAAAGAAGGTAGCAACGTCTGTTAGGGGCATCAAAACCAAATTGATTATCGACTTTCCTCCAATTTTTACATACCCCGCATCCTTGCGTAAACGTGAGCCTTTGCACTCTGGGCAGATGGTACGTCCACGGTAGCGAGAGAGCATCACACGGTACTGGATTTTATGCGTTTCGGCTTCCAGCATCTTGAAAAACCAGTCTAATCCCTGAAAATATTGGTTTCCCGTCCACAGAATATCTTTCTGTTCTTGCGTTAAATCTTTGTAAGGACGATGAATGGGAAAATCAAATTTTGAAGCATTTTTGATTAACGGAATTAAGAATTCACTCATTTTTTCAGTTCGCCAAGGGGCAATTGCTCCCTCGTAAACAGACACGCTTTTATCAGGAAAAACTAAATCGTTATCAATGCCCAAAATCCGCCCGAAGCCATCGCAACGTTTGCAAGCTCCGTAGGGATTATTGAAACTAAAAAGATTGAGTGAAGGCTCTTCAAACAAGATGCCATCCGCCTCGAAACGGTCGGAGAAAGCCTTCGTTTCGCCGTCCATAACTTCTACAAAACAAATACCTTCGCCTTCAAAAAAAGCCGTCTGAATGGAATCCGATAGACGAAATTGAGTTTCTTCTTCGGGCTGACCGTTGGCTTCTTTTTTTACTGCCACACGGTCAATGAGTATTTTATAATTATTGGTAAAAACATCAATGGCAGGGAGATTTTTTACCCCTTCTGGACTATCAAGTATTTCTTCCAAAAATTTCACTTCTCCATTTATTACAATTCTGGTATAACCTTTCTGAATCAATACACTCATTTCTTGGGCTAATGTTCGCTCATTTTTTAGTAAAAATGGAGCAAGAATCATCACTCGTTGAGATTCTTCCAAAGCAAAAACATAGTCGACAACGGCTGAAACGGTATCTTTCGTAACTTCTTTGCCCGATATAGGCGAATACGTGATGCCCGCCCGTGCGAAAAGGAGTTTGAGATAATCGTAGATTTCGGTAGTTGTACCAACGGTAGAACGTGGATTTTTAGTCGAAACTTTTTGCTCAATAGCAATGGCTGGCGAAATACCTTTGATATAATCGACATCGGGTTTTTCCATACGTCCCAAAAACTGGCGGGTATATGAACTCAAACTTTCCACATACATCCGTTGCCCCTCCGCAAAGAGCGTATCAAAAGCCAAAGACGACTTCCCCGAACCCGATAAACCCGTGATAACCACCAATTTATTGCGAGGAATGGCAACATCAATATTTTTAAGATTATTGACTCTTGCCCCCTTGATGATGATAAATTTCTTCGGGTCTAAATCTTCGATGGGAGTATATTCTTGGGAGATTAATTCAGTAGTATTCATAAAGCGATTTTAGCAATGAGCCACTTGGCTATTTGAAATTGTGGCAATAATTCTATAAAACAAAGATAAGAAATTCTACTTTGTTTTATCACAACAATGGGGGTGAGCAGAAATAGAAATGTCCTTACCTAAACAAGACATATTTTCAGAAAAGAATGTTTCGTATCTTGCAAGAAAATATGGTTTATGTACGTTTTATATTTTAGCAATTAGTTATCCAGATTAGAACGCAAAAAACTAATCATTTAACATAAATAACCAGAAACAACTAATCACCAATTTCAGGCAATGAAAAAATTACTTTTCTTTTTATTTTTATCAATAGCTTCATACACAAGCACTTACGCCCAAGACCCCATCGTTATTAAGCAAGATAGTACCGTTCGAGATTTAGATAGCGGCGAAGAACAAGATGTTCGTGAATTACCTTTTCGCCAAAGAATTCGTATTGGTGGGGGCATTGGAGGTTTACAATTTGGTAATCCCACCGTTATTAGTGTTTCACCAATGGTAGGTTATCAAGTAACTAATGACTTTACGGCAGGTTTGGCTTTTGATTATCAGTATTACAAGTCATCGTATTATCCTAATGCATCAAATTTCTATGGACCAAGAGTATTTGGACAATATCGTTTGCAGTTTTTAGAAGGAATTCTTTCAAAGGCATTTGCACAAGGTGAAATACAGAAATATTTTGTTGCTTCGGGCGGACAATCGGCAACATACGACCCGCAAGTATTAGCAGGTCTTGGTGTAGGTTTTGGAGGATTTCAGATAACGGCACTATATAATTTTTCATATAGTTCAACGGGGCTTTCTCCTTACGGTAGCCCAATCGTTATCCGTGTGGGGGGGTTCTTCTTTTAATATTGCTGTACTTTAGCTCGAAGTGGCACATCGAGTATAGGAGTGCAATTTATCGAAGTGGCAC
>JANPGQ010000474.1:0-3260 GCA_031423975.1 Cytophagales bacterium
ACTGGTGGGGACACCAGCCACGGGTCGAGAGTAATTAACTGCCCTCAAATCCCCTCTTGTTCCAATAATTGAATCAATCTGGAAGTGAAAATTTTTCTGCCTTTGGCATTTGGATGATATACGCTATCAAAGAAAAAAATATCGTCCATTACGGAATTTTCGGGGCTACCAATGATGGGAATTTTTAGATTATCTCTCAATTGTTTTTCCAGTTTTCTGACCACTGGCATATTTTTTTCAAAACCACTTTCTGCATACGTAGGAAAGGTAAAAAGTACCACTACGCCCTTATTAGTGGCAAAATTATAAAAATCATTGAAGTCATTTATCTGTTTGTCATAAACAATTTCATTGGAAATTTCAGGATTATTAAACCCAGGTGAGGGGTTGTTTAGATGCCCCAATAAATCACCATTCTTGGCAAAACATTTTCTGAAAAATACCGAAGTTGTATCGTCAATACTGATTGGTTTTCTACGAGTACCCGCCCAAAATTCTCCCATCAGCAATTTAAAATCTGACAACCTGTGCGTTGCATAAGCTACAATTTCTTCATTTTTTGACTCGTATTGAATCCATTTTTTGGCGGGTGGATAAAAATCTGCAACCGTCAATTGGTCTTCTTTAATACCTTGTGAAGTCATAACATATTCCATCGAAATCAAGACTATATCTCCTTTTCTAACTGTATTTTTGAGTTGTTCCATCAAAAAATGACTGCCTAATTGAAAATGCAATGCGGCATTAACAACGGGTATTTCCAGTTCATTCGACAACAAATCACAATCCACCCCAAAAGCTACACTTGAACCACTCATCAGAATCAGTCGGGGCGAAGGCACGGAATCTAAAAGGTGCATTTTATCAATAAAAGTAGCCAAATAAGCATTTTTAGCACCTGGATTAAATGCTAAATCTGCTCGTCGAACGCCATCAATCATTAGTAGTGGAATGATTGCAATGAGAAATAATTTTAAGGTAAGTTTCAAAATATTTTAGGTTGAGATTCTTTCAATGATGATAGATTTTACAGTGAATACAGTAAATATTTCTGACGAATCATTTTATATTTCTCCAAATCAGCCTTCCAAGTCTCCCGAATTTGCTTTTCTGATAAACCCGCTATAATTTGCTTTCGCAGCGAATCGCTTCCCGCCAATTTATCGAAGAAAGAAGGGCTACTGAAAAATTTAGTTTTATCGGTTGATTTTTGGTAAAAATCAAGAAGATATTTTATGGTAAATTGCTCTTTTCGGGCATCCGTTTTCGTCAAATCTAATCCGTAACATAATTTACCTTTTTGTGGAGGATTGTTTGCTCCAGGCTTATCTTCAGGTGTAAAAGTGAAACTTCCATTAGCAGGATTTGGTGAGCCAATCACTTGAAATTGCTTATCTGTTCCCCGTCCTACGCTCACTTCCGTTCCTTCAAAAAAGCAAATGGATGGGTACAAAAGCATTGATTGTAAGTTCGGTAAATTGGGCGAAGTAGCAATTGGTGGATTGTAAGCAGTTGAATGATTGTAATTTAAACACTCGATAGTCTGAAACTTACACTTTAAATTGCCTGCCAACCAACCTTCTCCATTAATCATTTGTGCCAACTCTCCAACTGTACACCCATGTACAACAGGCACAGGGTTCAAGCCTACGAAAGAAGCAAATTTTTTATCCAAAATGGGTCCATCGAAATAATGTCCATTAGGATTTGGTCTGTCCAAAATCAACAGTTGTTTATCGTTCTCGGCACAGGCTTCCATAACGTAGTGCATCGTGGAAGTGTAAGTATAAAACCTTGCTCCAACGTCTTGAATATCAAAGATAACCACATCAATACCTTCTAATTGCGTTTTTGAGGGCTTTCTGTTTGCACCATACAAAGAGACAATCGCCAAGCCCGTCTTTTTATCAATGCCATTCGCTACGTGTTCGCCAGCATCAGCCGTACCTCTGAAACCGTGTTCGGGAGCAAAAATCGTTTTGATTTTTATACCCAATGAAATCAAAGAATCTGCCAAATGCGTTTTGCCAATCATAGAGGTATGATTTACGACTAAAGCGACGGTTTTTCCTTTTAATCCTGGGACATACAGATTCATTTGTTCTGCACCAGTTTTTAAGTTTTTAGGAGCTTCGGCTTGGCTTGCGGCGCAGGCGGAAATAGCCCAAAATAAAGAGATTGCAAATATGAAATTAAGATTTTTGAGCATGGGCTTTTATTTGTAAAATTTCTTCTTCGGCTAATCCTGTTAATAAAGTTATTATTGCTATGGGTACATTTTCATACAAAGCCTTCAAGACGATTTCAATATTTCTTTGTTTCATTCCTTCTTCTCTGCCTTCTTCTTTTCCTTTCTTTTCTCCATCTTGAAATGCGGTATTTGTAACATTGGTTAAATCTCTATAATATTTCAAACTATTATTATAAGATTCAAATTCCTGCTTAGAAAATTTAGCAATTTCAGCAGCTTTAAATAGTTTTTGAAAAATCTTCTCCTGCAACTTATTTGGAATTTTGTGCAATCGGTGAAGATTTTTGAACACATAAAGCCATTTATCAAAATGTGTTTCCAGTTCTGCTTCCTCTTTCTCAAAATTGGGCATTTCAAGGTAGATATAAGTCAATTTATCGTAAAAAACTTCGCAATTTTGGTCTTTTAGTTGTACTACATGAAGCACTTTTTGTTCTTCTCTATCTTCGGCAAATACAAAATCCAAAATACCAACCGTATAAACTGCGGATAATTGAAAATCCCATTCTCCCCTTTTTGCTTGTTCTTGAATCGGAAATGTGGAATAATAAACGCTTCGTTCTTTGAAGAAATTTTGCTTTGCTTTTTGTATTTCTACAATAAATTTATCACCCTTTTCACTGGTGCAATATAAATCAAAAATGGCTTTTCTATCTTGCTCAGAACTTCCTAAATGCTCATTTGAAGTGTAAGACAATTCCTTAATTTGATGTTTTTGAGGTAAAATTTGATTCAAAAAATCCATCAACAAATCCTTATTTGGTTCTGTGCCAAACAATTTTTTGAAACCAAAATCGGTAAAAGGATTGATATATCTATCTTTGAGCATATTTTTGATTTTTACAAGAAATCAGCGTCATTTGCATTACATAACAAATTTACAAAATACTGCATGAATTTTCCCTATTTCATCTCACAACGAATCCAAAATACTAAAACTTCCTCTTTTTCTGGTACTGTTACCAAGATTGGCGTGGGTAGTATTGCCGTGGGCTTGGCGGTGATGATT
>JANPGQ010000475.1:0-2777 GCA_031423975.1 Cytophagales bacterium
ATGGAAAGGCTATAAATCACACAGACCCCCTGGAATCAAAACGATTTCAAGAGGTCTGCTAATCTTCTACCAAATTAAAAAAACTACACAATATTTTGACTATGATAATTCTGTGTAGATACGACAGACTATTATCAATTAGACTCTTTTATTTTTTTAATAAGTTCTTGGACTTTTTTTACGGAGAGTTCCGTCATTTCTGCAATAAAGGAAGCATCATATCCTTTTTTTAAGAGATTTTTTACAAAATTAAAAGTATTATTTTCTCTTTCTTCGAGTCTAATTTCGTCTGCTGCTGTCATAGCGATATTGTTTACATTGTTTGAAACTTTGGTAAAGATAATAATTAACTCATTCGCTGTCAAGTTAGTAGCTGAGTGCAAATAATAAATTATTGAACTGATAAAACTATTTTCGTGAGCCGTATCAAATACTCTGAGTTTTTCAATAATGAAAGACTCAATTTGCAAGAATTTTTCTTTTTCGTCACGGCTATGTTTTAGGAGCATGGCAGCGGTTGCAAGGAAATCATTTTTAAAATTAGCAATCTGGTAATCCTCAAAATCATTGAGTGAGAATACCAAATAGTCAAATTCAGGTAAGAACCTGAGTAGTTCCGCAGGAGGATTCCCAAAATACACCCTCATAGAAGTTTTTTTCCATGCTGTCTTTCCGTGATGAATAATAATTGGAATTACCACGGAGGGATTTTTCTCATGATTTTCTTTTTCTTCATCCGTTAATTGCTTTTGCTCCTCACCCCAAATATTGCTCATGTACCGCATTAATTGCCATTCTGGGAAATTCTGTTGGTAGGATTTATGTTCAAAGAGTAGCGTAATGGTAGCTTTAACGCCTCTATATTCCGTTTCATACACCAAATCCGCAAAATGTTCTTTTAATACATCATCAATGTAGGAGGCGTTAGATAATTGGAGGGTATTGAGATTCATTTTGTCTCTCATATCTTTTGGGAATACCTCTTCAATAAAACTTTTAGCTACTTCTAATCGAGAGAAAGACTCTTTGAAGAACTTATCGTGGGGGTTTAGGATTCTGATCTCCATGAGAATAATTAAAGAAGATTGATTTTGTTAAATCAAAGATAATCATAAAACCTTTAGACACAATTTCAGCCCCATTTGTAAAATATTGCATTTTTTAACATAGCTTCATGCCCAGTCTCAATTTCACCGCTATACTCAGTAGGAATTACGGAAATTTAATTAACATAAGTTAAATTATACAACTTTTCATATGCTACTGATTTTACTTGACACTTAAACGTTAAGTGTATGAATATCAAGGAGTTGAAAGCAAATAAAAAAAATCGTAACTTAGTACTTTACCTCCGAAAAGTAGTCGAAAGTTACCGTGCTGGATTCGTATCTTCCAAGGAATTAAAGACGGATTTGCACATGGATTTTAAACGAGTCCGTCAGCTAAATCGGTGGTACTTTAAACATCGAATTATTCCGTATTTAAAACCTAAAAGACGAAAGCCCATGAAGCCAGAAATCAACAAAACGAAGGACTTAGAAGCCAAAATAAAATGGCTCGAAAAAGAGAATGAAATGCTCAGGATGAAATCCATCGCTTGGGAAACTTTGGTGGACATCGCCGAAAAACAATTTGATATTTCTATCAAAAAAAAGTTCGTACCCAAGCCGTCGAAACCTTAAGCAGTCGCTACCCTTTATTGGGTATGAGTTTAATGTGTTCATGGTTTGGGTTTTCCCGTCAAGCTTGGTATGCGGCTATCAAGCAAATGGAGAAGAATGTGTTTGAATTTGACCTGGTTATCGGAGAAATTAAACGGATTCGTAAGCGTATTCCTGGAATAGGCTCTGGGAAGTTGTATGAACTTATTAAACCGTTCTTTTTTTCCCATCAGTTAAAAATTGGTCGTGATAAACTGCACCAATTGATGAAAAATGAGGGTTTATTGGTCAAAAGGAAGTATTACAAGACCGTTACCACTCAATGGGATCACTCTTTCAAAAAATAACCGAATCGAATAAAAGATTTTATTCCAACGGGTACTGAGCAGTTGTGTGTGAGCGACATGACTTATATTCAAGTAGGTAAAGGTTTTGTGTATTTATCATTGATTATGGATGCTTTTTCTCGGAAAATAGTAGGCTGGGCTTTGCAACCAACTTTGGAAGCAAAAGGTCCCGTGGGTGCTTTGAAAATGGCATTGCAAACTCGAAAAAAGAAGACCGAATTAATCCACCATCGTGCGACGACCCGGTCTGACCGTGGCATTCAATATTGTTCGTGGGCTTACGAGGATTTAATTCAGCAAGCGGGTATCAAAATGAGTATGTGTTCTTCAGCAAAACCCAATGAAAATTCGATGGCTGAAAGACTCAACCGAACCCTGAAAGAGGAGTTCAATTTGGGCAACGGTTTTGTGTCGGAAGAGGCAGCTTTAAAGGCGATTCCGCAGGTGATTGAAACCTACAATAATTACCGCCCTCATGCCTCACTTGACTTCAAAACACCCACGCAATGTCATAATTCTGGGCGTGTTGAAAAATTAAGATGGTATCCTTATAAAAAATAAGGTTTTCTAATGTAGTAAAAAAGTAACCTAATAGGTCATTTTAGAAACTGTCAAGCTATTTTCGTAGCATTAGGTAGAGTATTTATCAACACAATGTATATAAAAAGTGTCTTTTTTATATTTTTTACGTCTTTCATTTAGTGTAAATAAGTTTACTAAGGAAAGATAGGTCTTTGGCTGGAATTTTGCGGTACTACTTAAAACTCCA
>JANPGQ010000476.1:0-6114 GCA_031423975.1 Cytophagales bacterium
CCTTGAACACTAATTTTAGTATATTTTTTTTTCGTTGGCTCATAAAATCCACAAAATTTTGTTCATTAAAATTGAACATATTTTTGATAAGTGGTTTAGAAAGAACAGGATACGAGCAAAGCGACATTAAATCAATCATGAAATTTATGGAGCAATCAGTCTTTAAATTACCTTTAGAAATTTCTTGTTCCACTTCTCCGAGAAATACTTTTTTCAATTCTGCATCATCTTTTTTAAAAGTAACTTGCTCCGAATCACACTTTCTATTGACCTGAGAAATCATAAAAGTTTCCATGTAAGGGTATTTTAAAGATTGCTCAATAAACAAATCTAAAAAATTACTAACCTTTGTTTTAAAGTCAACTTTTTCCAATAATACACCGTGTATTTTTTGGTGCATCGCTTGTTTTCCTTCGATAAATACCTGTTCAAGTAACAATTCTCGACTACGAAAATAATAGTGAATCAAAGAACGATTTACCCCAGCAGCATCGGCAATTTCTTGCGTAGTTGCGTGCAAACGTCCTTCCTCAAAGAAAATTCGCATGGCAGTTTCTTTAATCAATGCCTCTGTCTGAGCATCTTTTATTTTCATTTTATTATAATTATTTGTGGTTCTGTAATTGTTCTTTGCAAAGATAAAGAATATATCCTCACAAAATAGACTTCTAAATAACATCAAAAACCTTAAGGTCATCATAAAACTGGGCGAAAATTCAAAAATCTAACTATTTATGAATGGTAAGAAAAGTTTCATATCGTCGAAATGATGTTTTAAAATTTCATCTATGAATTTATCTTGTAATACAGAAATTTAAGTATTTATTCTATCCATCTCTTCATTGCCAATCCTCTACCAAACAGATTGCTCTAAGATTTATATATACTTGAGGTTCAACCCATTGAACGCCTTGAAGAGGAACAATAAAAACCTTATAATTGGTATAAGAAAAATATATCATGAAACACAACTTATTGAAATTGAGGATAATAAAAAAAATATTGTTTATCAGGTTGAGCAGGATTGTAGAAAAGCTGATATAAGTATTTTTACATAAAATGACATTCCTTAATTCTGGATATAGTGAAAATTAAAATAGTATCCTTATAAAAGTACAAAGTTTTCTAATGTGTTGAAAAGAAAACTTAGAAGGCTCAATAGAAGCTGTCAGGTCATTTTCGTGACAAACAATTCGATAACTGGAAATTATTTTTAAAAATTAATTAGTACTTTTTAAATAAAAAATACTAATTTTACCCAATCAAAAAATGTGTCAATTTAACACCATTCAAGATATTTGGAATTTTTCAAATACTTTCATTTGAGTTAAAGATTATGTCAATTTAATACTATTAACTTTTCGGCAATGAAATAAAAAATGCAAAAAAAAGGGAATTGTAATACCAATCACCATGCAATTATAGATTTTAATGGCAAGACCTATTTCGTTTATCACAACGGAGCATTATCGCCCGATGGCGCAAGTTTTCACCGTTCAGTATGTGTGGATGAATTGAAATACGATAAAAATGGCAAGATTCAGAAAATTGTAATGACCTCGGCGGGATTGAAATAATAAGAAACCAAAAACAGTGAAAAAAATATTAAAACATACCCTTCTTTTTCTCTTCATTTGTACAAGTGCTTTTACAGCCTTTGCACAAATACAATCGTTCCCTTTGCAATCGGTTAGATTAACGGAAGGTGTTTTTAAAAATGCCCAAGACGTTGATTTGAAGTATATTTTAGCCTTAAATACTGATAAATTATTAGCCCCATATTTGATTGATGCGGGTTTACCATTGAAAGCGAACAGGTACGGAAATTGGGAAAGTTCGGGTTTGGATGGACACATTGGCGGACATTATTTGTCGGCATTGGCAATGATGTACGCTTCCACGAAAGATGCCGGATTGAAAACTCGTTTGGTTTATATGATTTCAGAATTGGCTCGTTGTCAAGCTAAAAATGGTAATGGTTACGTAGGTGGAATTCCGCAAGGAAAAGTATTTTGGGAACGCATTCACAAAGGAGATATTGATGGCAGTAGCTTCGGGTTAAATAATACGTGGGTGCCACTTTATAACATTCACAAACTCTTTGCGGGCTTGCGAGATGCTTATCAGTTTACCAATAATAAACAGGCATTGCAGGTTTTAATTGGTTTGGGCGATTGGTTTTCGGACTTAATAAAACCACTTTCTGAAGAGCAAATTCAAACAATGCTTCAGACAGAACACGGTGGAATTAATGAAGTTTTTGCAGATTTATACGAAATTACAAAAGATAAAAAATACTTAGAAACGGCCGAAAAATTGTCGCATCGAGCCATTCTAAATCCGCTAATTCTGCATCAAGATAAACTCACGGGGTTGCACGCCAACACGCAAATTCCAAAAGTGATTGGGTTTGAAAAAATAGCTCAGTTGAACGAAAACAAAGATTGGTCGGATGCAGCGGTGTATTTTTGGAATAATTTAACGCAAAAACGTAGTGTTGCTTTTGGCGGAAATAGTGTGCGAGAACATTTTAATCCAACGAACGATTTTTCTAAAATGTTGGAATCAAATCAAGGTCCAGAAACGTGCAATTCTTACAATATGCTTCGATTGAGTAAGGCTTTATATTTGGATAAAAACGATTTGCAATATCTCGATTTTTATGAAAAAACGCTTTACAATCACATTCTTTCCAGTCAGCATCCGCAACACGGCGGTTTTGTATATTTTACGCCCATTCGTCCACGGCATTATCGGGTATATTCTCAGCCCGAAACAAGTATGTGGTGTTGCGTAGGTTCGGGTTTAGAAAATCATACTAAATACGGTGAGTTGATTTATAGCCACAATCAGCAAGATTTGTTTGTCAATTTGTTCATTCCTTCGGTAGTCGACTGGGCAGAGCGAGACATGAAACTCACGCAAAAAACGCAATTTCCGTACAGTAATCGTTCTGAGTTAATTGTCAATTTAAAAAAGCCTAATCAATTCAATATTGACATTCGTTTTCCAAAATGGGCGAGTGATGTGAAAGTTTGGGTTAATGGTAAAAGTCGAGCATTTACTGCAAAATCTGGGGAGTATATTTTAATCAATAGAAAATGGAAAAATGGCGATAAAATTTTGGTAGAATTGCCCATGAAAACGCACTTGGAATATTTGCCTGACAGTTCAAATTGGGCAGCAATTATGCACGGACCAATTGTGTTAGCCGCAAAAACGGATTCGACAGATTTAGATGGACTTTTTGCCGATGATAGCAGAATGGGGCACGAAGCCAAAGGGAAATTATATTCATTGGAATCTGCGATTGCTTTGGTAGATGACAAGATAGAATTTTTAGGAAAAATAAAACCCTTGAAAAATCAGAGATTCAGGTTTTCAATGAATGATTTAATTCAAAATCCTGATTTCAAAAATCTTCAATTAATGCCATTTTTTGAACTGCACGATGCTCGTTATCAAATGTATTTTCAAACGTTAAATTCAGCAGAATTTCAGAAAAATGCGGAGAAATTAAAAACGCAAGAAACCCAAAAGTTAACTTTAGAAGCCAAGACAGTTGATAAAATTAATTGTGGCGAACAACAACCCGAAGTTGATCATAATTTTAAAGGAGAAAAAAGTAATGCAGGTTATGAAGAAGGAGTTTTTTGGCGAAATACAAAATCCTTTATTTCTTACCAATTCAGTAATAAAAACCTTGAAGGAAAATACGTAGAAATTGACGTTTTAGATAATTTTAAAATAGAAAATTTATCTTTTTTATTGAATGATATGCCATTAGAAATAGTCTCAAACGACAATAAAATTATTAAATTGAAAATTCCAGAAACGGAAAATTCAAGCAAAAATCTTGTACTAAAAATCAGTGCCAATAATGGTGTTTATTCACCAAGAATTCATCAAATTAGATTAACAATAAAACCGTAATTCATTGAAAAAGACAAATTTAACACTCCTTTTATTAACGCTTTTTGCAGGATTGGCTTCTGCACAAAACAAGATTACGTTGAATACCGATTTGGCAAAAACCAAAATCAACAAACACATTTATGGACACTTTGCCGAACATTTGGGTAGATGTATTTATGGTGGAATGTACGAGGGCGAAAGCAACACAAAAATCCCAAATACCAACGGCATTCGCAATGATGTAGTTGAGGCATTGAAAGATTTGAAAGTACCAAATTTGCGATGGCCTGGTGGGTGTTTTGCCGATGCCTACCAATGGAAAGATGGAATTGGACCAAAAGCAAATCGTCCTAAAATGGTAAACGTTTGGTGGGGAGGTGTAACAGAGGATAATAGTTTTGGAACCCATGATTTCTTGGATTTATGTGAACGCATCGGAGCAGAACCTTATTTGGCGGGTAATGTTGGTAGCGGAACGGTAAAAGATTTGAGTGATTGGGTTAGTTATGTGAACCAACCAGAGGGAAGCCCCATGTCTGACTTGCGTAAACAAAATGGCAAAATAAAGCCTTGGAATGTGAAAATTTGGGGAGTAGGTAATGAAGCTTGGGGTTGCGGTGGCAACATGACTGCCGAATATTACGCCAATATTTATCGTCAATACGCAACTTTTATGAAAGACATCACGCCAGAATCTAAACTTTACAAAGTAGCTTCGGGAGCAAGTAGTGATGATTTTTCATGGACAGAAACTTTAATGAAAAATATTCCTCACAATATGATGTCGGCGTTGGCATTGCACCATTATTCGGTTTTGAGTTGGAGAGATACAAAAGGCCCATCTGTTGGTTTCACTGAAGCCCAATATTTTAAAACGATGGAGGAAGCCTTAAAAATGGAAGAATTCGTAACTCGTCACAGTACAATAATGGATAAATATGACCCCGCCAAAAAAGTAGATTTGATTGTTGATGAGTGGGGCGGCTGGTATGAAACTGATGCCGAAGGCAAAGGGGCATTGTACCAACAAAATACCATGCGTGATGCCATGATTGCAGGTGTAACCCTCAATATTTTTAACAATCATGCTGATAGAGTAAAAGGGGCAAATTTGGCTCAAATTGTGAATGTTTTGCAAGCGGTTATTTTGACAAATGAGGAGAAAATGTTGCTTACTCCAACGTATCACGTCATGAAAATGTATAATGTTCACCAAGATGCAACACTGGTTCCAATTACAATTGAATCGGCTGTGTATGAATATCAAGGCAAAAAATTGACCGCTGTTTCTGCTTCTGCTTCAAAAGATGCTTCGGGAAGTTTGAATGTTTCTTTGACAAATATTGATTATTCAAAACCGCAAGAAGTGTCAATCAATTTGAGAGGTGAAGATTTTTCTAAATTATCAGGAACAATTTTATCATCACCCAAAATCAATGATTTCAACTCTTTCGAAACGCCAAATAAAATTGCTATTCAAGATTTCAAAGGAGCAAAATTAGAAAAAGGTGTCTTGAAATTAACGCTTCCAGCTTATTCGGTAGTTGTTTTGAATTTGAAAAAGTAAAACAGGTTTCCAACCTGACACACAGAATAAAATTAACACGGGTTTCAACCTGTTAAATATTAAAATGACAGGTTGGAAACCTGTCCTAAGTTAAAATGAAAAAAATATATCTTATTGCCCTGTATCTTTTTGGAATAAATACTTTCGCCCAAAAGAAAATAATTGTTGATGTTTCCAATAAAGTTTCAGAAATTCAGCCAACTATGTGGGGCGTTTTCTTTGAAGATATTAATATGGGAGCTGATGGCGGAATTTATGCCGAATTAATTAAAAATCGTTCATTTGAGTTTGCCAAGCCCTTAATGGGTTGGAATATTGAATATCCTGCCGAAGCTAAAAAAGAAATTTTGGTAAAATTAAGACACGAGGGCGAAATTTTGGTACAGAACAGAATGGATAAAAATACAGCAAATCCACGCTATCTGACCGTTACCGTTAATAATACCCAAAAAGGAGAACTTGGACTTTCAAATGAAGGCTTCAAAGCAATGGGATTTAAAAGCGGATTACGCTATGATTTTTCGGTTTTGGCAAGAGTAATTACGGGTTCGGTAAAAATGCACGTTGAATTATTAAATGCTAAAAAAGAGGTTATTGGAAGTACACTTGTTACGCCAAATAGTAATGAATGG
>JANPGQ010000477.1:0-4668 GCA_031423975.1 Cytophagales bacterium
CCTGTACTGGCGTTGATGTTTGGAGTCATGCCGTCGCCTGGATTATCGGGTGATTTCCAACGATTCTCCCATTTTGCCAATTTATTATACAAATATCCCATACCTGGGCGGTCAATCGAGCGACCAATCATTGAATAAATACTTCCGCCCAATTGTCCATAAAAGAAAATCGAAAGATTAAATTTCTTGTAGTTAAAATCATTTCGCCATCCAGCAATGAAAGGGGCGTTTGGATTACCCACAATTGTTCTATCATTATTATCAATGATGCCATCGCCGTTTACATCTCGGTATTTAGAATCTCCTACGATAGTTTTTGCCATTTTTGGGCTGGCATCCACATCAGCCTGATTTTTATACACCCCAATTACATCGTATAATTTAAACGAATTGATGGGTTGTCCTACTTCAATGGTGGAAGTCAAGGCAGAAAAACCCGTTGGAATTGGCGTATTGTCATAGCCCAATCTAACCACTTCATTCTGAGAATATGAAGCATTTAATGAACTATTCCATTTGATTTGTCCAAAATTATTATTGGTTGTAACTTGTAATTCAATACCTCGGTTACGAATATCGCCCACATTTTGCCAGCTTGACGTAAAACCCGTTAAAGACGAAACGGGAGCTTTCAATAATAGATCGGAAGTAAGTCTGCTGTAAACATCCAAGGATGCCTGAATCTTATTTTTCAAAATACCAAAATCTAAACCAATGTTATAACTGGTATTGGTTTCCCAACCCAAATTGATATTTTCAAATGAACCGGGTGCATAGCCCGAAATAGAAGCTCCGTTTAACGAATAATTGGAGGTATTTAACAAAGCAAATTGAGCATTAGAAACAATTCTATTATTGCCCGAAACGCCATAACTCGCCCGTAGTTTGAGGTCAGAAATGAAAGTAATATCCTTCATGAAATTTTCCCTTGATATTTTCCAAGCTACCGAACCCGCTGGGAAAATTCCCCATTGATTGGCACTTCCAAATTTGGAAGAACCGTCTCTTCTGATGCTGGCAGACAATAAATATTTGTCTTGAAAATCGTATTGAACACGGGTGAAATATGAAATCAAGGCTGATAAATCTTGCGAAATATTAGAAATAGAAACGGTAGTATTAGCTTGGTCGAAAAGATTAGACCAATCATTTGGGAATTTAGTATTTTGCTGACGAGTACCATCGCCACGATTGGCTTCAACGGCATAACCCAACAGTGCATTGAAACGGTGTTGTTTAAACGTTTTATTGTAGTTTGCCGTGATTTGCCCTAAATAATGAGACGTAACAGCAGTCGTTCTTTCTGAAACCGATGCAAACCCAGGATATGCTACTGTGGACCAATCACGAATGGCATTGGTAGGTTGCCAACGGTCAAATAGTGAGTTATAGTTATCTACGCCTCCCAAAAATTTTACCGTTAAATCCTTGCTTAAATTGAAATCCATATAGGCATTTGCATTCAGCTTATTTCGAGTAGTATTGGCTTTAATACGTTCTAACTGAGCAATTGGACTCCAATATCTTCCCGACCATAGATAAGTAGGATAGGGTTGAGCCCCCGCATAAACTCCTACTCCCAAAGGACTAATGGGTGGTTCTTGAATGGCTTGACCCCCTGCATTATCTTTTCCATCAACTAATCCTGTACCATTATTCCATTCAATTGATGGGGCAAGGCTCAAACCGAATTTTACATAATTGTTAATTTTAGCATCCAAATTGGCTCTAATTGTTCCTCGCTGATAACCAGTATTCCGAACAATCCCCGTTTGTCCCGTATAACTACCTGAAACACTAAAATTTACTTTGTCCGAACCACTCGAAACACTCAATGAATAGTTATCCAACGTTCCTGTATTTCCAAAAAAGGCATCGTTCCAATCCACATAATCAAGGCTATCCGTACCATATTGCCATTTGGGGTCATACATGAGTGATGTATTAGGCGTAGATAAAGGAATTGCCAATTCAGATGCTCTAAAAGCTTGTGTATCAGTTGCTTTGTAATCTTTTTTAAGCGATATTCCACGATTTACCCAAGCCTCATCAATCCCTTCTTTTCTTTGCACAATCCACTGTTCGGGACTCATCATGTCAATTTTCCCTTCTTTTTTGGAAAAACTTTTCGTAGCATTGAACTGGATATTCAATTTTCCCATTGCACCTCTTTTGGTCGTGATTAGTACCACACCATTAGAACCTCTCGACCCATAAATAGCCGCCGAAGCCGCATCTTTAAGTACGTCAAACGACTTTACATCGGATGGATTCAAACCTCTGATATCGTCCACGGGTACACCGTCCACCACATAAAGAGGGTCATTAGAAGAGTTGATAGAACCCGTTCCTCGAACTCGAATTTGAATATCTCCCCCAGGTTCGCCAGAATTGGTGCGGACATCAACGCCAGGAAGTTGCCCTGCCAAAGCATTTTCTAAACGTGAAACAGGGCGATATTCAATATCTTTGGCTGTGATACTGGATGCAGCCCCCGTCATATTATTACGAGCTACCTGCCCATAGCCAATCACTACAACTTCATCCAAACTGACTTCGCTGGTTTGTAGCGTTACATTGATTTCACTTTGATTGTTAACAGGAATTTCCTTTACCGTATAACCAATAAAAGAGAATACCAAAATTGAATTTGGCTTAGCGATTTTCAGTGAAAATTCACCATTTGCATTAGTGGTAGTGCCTACAGTAGTACCTTTTACAGTAATACTAACCCCTGGCAACAACTCGGCTTTATCCGATGATTTCACAACCCCCTTCACTATCTGGGCGTAAATGGATTCAGCGGATAATAAAATCAATCCTATAAACAAGAATCGGAGTAGTAGTTTTTTCATAATTGGATAATGTTAAAAACAATCATTTAATTTCAATAATTTTTCACGGTATAATTACTTTTTAGCAATTACGCTACAAAGTTAAAAGACTGAATTACGTAGCATTCATGTAGTCTTATGTATTCATGAGATATTTCAATAAAATTTATCCAAAAATATCTTCAAAATATTTAATAGAATTCGTCATAAATCTGGTCATATTTTTAATTTTTAAATTGAGTATTTTAACTCATTTTAAAAAAATAAATATCATGTCAATATTATATTTGTTGTAAAAACCCTTCAAATACCTTAATTTACAAAAACAAAATAAAACACCACGCAGATGAATTTCAGTTTTGACAAATACCAAACCGATGGTTTCTTTGATGAAATGTTCGATGAAAACGGCAATGTCCGTCTGGGCTATGAAGCCTTTAAGGAGCGTGCCGAACAACTAACCGTAGAGGATTTTATCCGCCGTCATCAAGCCGCCGAGCGTTCATTGATGGCAATGGGAATCACCTTTAATGTATATGCTGAAAACGAAGGCACAGAACGTATTATGCCAGTGGATATTATTCCGAGAGTCATTGATGCCAATGAGTGGAAACGTACTGAAAAAGGGCTTATTCAAAGAATCACGGCATTAAATATGTTTTTGGACGACCTTTATCACGATCAAAAAATCTTGAAAGATGGCATTGTCCCCCGTGAATTAATTGAAACCTCCAAGGATTTTCTTAAACCTTGCATGGGTATTCGTCCGCCCAAAGGCATCTATATTCACATCACAGGTACGGATTTGATTAAAGGTGATAATGGGCAATTTATGGTCTTGGAAGATAACCTTCGTTGTCCTTCGGGGGTATCGTATATGCTCGAAAATCGTGAATTATTGAAGCGTACTTTTCCTGAAGTTTTGGGTAAAACAAGAGTTCAATCTATTTCAGATTATCCCAATAAATTGCTCCAAATGTTGCAGCATATTGCGGGTCGCCCAAATCCGACGGTATGTGTGCTTACGCCCGGGATTTACAATTCTGCCTATTTTGAGCATTCTTATTTGGCTCAACAAATGGGAGTAGAATTAGTAGATGCCCGTGATTTGGTGGTGCATGATGGTTATGTGAAAATGCGAACGACCAAAGGTTTCCAGATTGTGGATTCAATTTACCGCAGAATTGATGACACTTTCCTTGACCCAACTGTCTTCAATCCACGTTCAATGATTGGTATTCCAGGTATTTTTGATGTGTATAGAAAAGGCAGAATTGCCCTTGCAAATGCCCCAGGTACGGGTGTAGCTGACGATAAAGTGATTTATGCTTACGTTCCAAAAATCATTAAATACTATTTAGGTGAAGATGCCATCCTGCCGAATGTAGAAACGTATATCTGTGGAGAAGCGGATGATTGTAAATATGTCTTGGAAAATATTGAAAAATTAGTGGTAAAAGAAGCCAACGAAGCGGGTGGTTACGGAATGTTGATTGGACCAAAATCTACCAAAGCCGAACAGGAAATTTTCAAGGCAAGAATTAAGGCAAATCCAAGAAATTACATTGCCCAACCTACTATTTCACTTTCAAGAGTCCCTTGTCTAATTGATGACCATGCCGAAGGTCGCCACGTAGATTTACGACCTTATATTCTTTATGGAAATGGCGTGGAAGTTATCCCAGGCGGATTGACACGAGTGGCACTACGCAAGGGTTCATTAGTAGTAAATTCTTCGCAAGGTGGAGGTTCAAAGGATACTTGGGTTTTGTATTGATTTTATTAGGTATGATTGAACACGGATTTGAGGGATTAGACACGGATAAAATTAAAA
>JANPGQ010000478.1:0-1779 GCA_031423975.1 Cytophagales bacterium
TTGATTAACATCATCGCACATGAATCCACAAACTGGTGCGTAACTTGTACTTCTGGATAATCTTTGGCTACTTCCAAAACGGTTTCTCTCCATAAACGGCTTGATTCCAATACGTTAGCTTTATCAACCGACATCAATTTCTTTCCACGAGTCATGGCAGCATCGAAGGCTTTACGGGCAATACGTTCTACTTCGTATTTGCTGTAAATCATCGTATCATAAGCCGTATTTCCATCTTCGATTCTTTCTCTTTTTCCGAAATAAACGTCTCCCGTTAATTCACGAAAGAATAGAATATCTGCACCTTTCAAAATTTCTGGTTTGATGGAAGACGCTTCCAACAATTCGTCAAATAATTTGATGGGACGAAGATTGGCGTACAAACCCAATTCTTTACGCATTTTCAAAAGTCCTTGTTCGGGACGTACTTTTGCGTGTGGATCGTTGTCATATTTAATATGCCCAACCGCTCCGAAAAGGATAGCATCGGAAGCACGCATTTTTACGAGTGTTTCTTCTGGAAGAGGATCGCCTGTTGCTTCGATAGCAACGTGACCGATGAGTGCTTCGTCATACGTAAATTCATGACCGAACTTCTCAGCGATTTTCTCTAAAACTTTTTTACCGACGGCAGTAACTTCTTGCCCAATTCCGTCTCCTGGGACTACTAATATGTGTTTTTTCATTATGATTTTATTTAGCCATCAAGGCTTTATTTTTATTTTTTTGATAATAGGGAATATAGGATTTTGTAAAATTCATTATTTGCCTACCACAAAAGTCACAAAAGAATCAAAAGTAAATTATCGAAAAACTTTGTTTTCTTTCGTGCCTTTTGTGGTAAAAACATTACCCTACTTTTTAACTAATGATTTCCCTAAATCAAGTTAAGCATCTTCTGCGTTGCTTGAATCGCTGAAACCGTTTGGTCAGAATCTAAGCCTCTGGTTTTCAAGTCTTTATTGTTTATTTTCCATGTAATAATCGTTTCGCAAAGGGCATCCGTTTTTCCTCCTGGTGGAATTCTTACGGTATAATCTGTTAGTTGTGGCAGTTCGATTCCTTTCTTTTCGTAAATCTTTTTCAAGGCATTCATGAAAGCATCGTACTGACCATCACCTTGGGCAGATTCTTCAAAAACTTCTTCGCCAATTTGTACTTGTAGCGTTGCCGAAGGTTTTAGATTTTTAGAATGGGTTAAAACGTAATTTAACACCACAACCTTTTCTTCGATGGCACTACTGTCCAAAACATCCGAAATAATGTAGGGCAAATCTTCACGAGTGACGGTCTCTTTCCTGTCTCCCAATTCAATAATTCTTTGCGTAATTTTCTTCAAATCAGCATCTGCCAAGGTGATTCCTAATTCCTGCAAATTCTTTTCAATATTGGCTTTTCCCGACATTTTTCCCAACGCATATTGACGTAATCTGCCAAAACGTTCAGGCATCAAATCGTTGAAATAAAGATTGTTTTTATTGTCGCCATCGGCATGGATTCCTGCGGTTTGTGTGAAAACGTGTTCGCCTACGATTGGTTTGTTGGCTGGTACTCTTACCCCAGAAAAAGACTCAACGATTTTTGTTACCGTATAAAGTGAATGTTCTGATACTGAGGTGCTTACTTCGGGCATAAAGTCGTTCAGAACCGCAATTGTACTTGCCAAAGGAGCATTTCCTGCCCGTTCTCCCATGCCATTTACGGTTAAATGAAGCCCGTGAACACCCGCTTTGATTGCCTCCATAACGTTTGCAACACTTAAATCATAGTCGTTATGAG
>JANPGQ010000479.1:0-2049 GCA_031423975.1 Cytophagales bacterium
TTGACCGTAATTTCCAAACCACAGATGGCTTCGCAAAGGTTACAGGCACGGAAATGAGTACGGATGTTTGTGGATGAAGTCATATTTTTTATCGGAATAATTCAAAATTTGACTCGAAATTACGAAAAAGATTTGGATTAAAGTTCTTGTAGCACGGGAATCCTTCCCGTGTTTTATCATTTTCCCTTCAACCAATCCATCCAATCCTTCGCTACTTCATCGCCTCGGTATTGTCTGTCTATGATTTTTCCTGTTGAATCTCTTTTCAATAAATTAAATTGATGGTCATGCCCAATGTAGGCTTTTAAGGTTAAATTTTTCTTTCCTTTTTCAATAAAATCCAACGGTAAATAATCTAAACTTGGAGCAATCTCATTATCCTCCGTTCCGTAAGCAATATAAAGGGGTGTATTGATTTTCAATAAGTTATCTGCATTTTTCTTTGAAAATGACGACCATGTATAATAATTATCGCCATAGCTTTTATCAATTGATTTAGGATTTGCTTGAATATCTTTCCAAACTTCGTAGAGTTGTTCAATTTCCTTTTGCCCTTCTTCGGGTGTAAGTTTTCCTTGTTGAATAGCCTGTCGAACTTGATAAATATTTGACTCAAATCTCCTACCCGCATGACCCGAAAACAAGATGGTATGCGTAATAGATTTATTGACATTCGCCACCAAATTTGCCCCAACCGTAAAGCCCTCTGAACCTCCGCAAAAAACAACCTTTTTACTATCAACCCAGGGCTGTTTTATTAGATAATTTAGCACTTGATTACATTGATGAGTGGCTTTATCGAGATTGTTATTTTTGAGATATTTCTTCGTAACATATTTATTATCAGCCGTTTGCATAGCTTTATCAAAGCCCACCATATAAATGGAATCTGCCGCCAAAAGTGTTCCCAATTTTTGAACCATCACAAAATGGTAATCGCCTTTATAGGGTTTGAAATGAAAGGGTGATAACAGATAATATTTACCTTCATAAATCTCAATCAAAGGATATGGTCTTGAACCTTGTCGGAAGAAAAACAAGGGCTTTTTTACCTTCAAATCTTGCTTTGTGCCATAAACAATAAAAGTGATTGTATCTTTTCCATCGGGCAAATGATAAACTTGGCAAAGGTCTTCGATACGAGCGAACTGAGCGAAATTGGAGAAGGAAATAGAAAATAATAAGGCGAAGTAAAATGCTTTTTTCATGTTGTTCTGAACTGATTTAATTTTTACCGAAATAGTAGAATTAATAGCCATTCAACAAATCGTTTAACATTTTTTAAGAAATAACACTACCTTCACTTAATCAAATTTAAATCAACAAAACTATGGTACAAGTAACAAAAGATGAAAAGGAAACTACCATTGAAATAATGGGATTGCACAAACTTTGGGCATTCAAAAGCCAACTCAAAATTCCGAATGAACATATTCTAAATGCCTATCAAAATGAGGCTGAACTCTCTAACTGGCAAAGAATCAGAATGCCAGGCACGAGTGTTCCGTTCCTAATTCATGCGGGAACTTTTTACGAAAGTGATGCTACCATTTTCATGGATATTGTCCACAAGAAGAACGCTATCATCGTGGAATTGAAGGATGAATTTTATAACAAATTGATGATTGAAGTGGAAAATCCAGAAGAGGCTATTGCTTTGTTGAAAGGGTAATACAGGAATTGAATAATCATAAAAAATGCCTAATCTGCGTGGATTAGGCATTTTTTACTGATAATACATTTAGATATTTGTCTAAATATATTTTAATAAAAATTTGGAAAGCAATATTATTATTTAGACATTTGTCTAAATATATTTCAATCTAACAAATGAATAACCTTTTCAAAGCCTTCAACGACTCCACACGAAGAGAAATATTGGAACTCTTAAAAAATGGCGACATGACCGCAGGCGATATTGCCGACCATTTTGATATGAGTAAACCCAGTATTTCTCATCATTTGGATTTACTAAAACAAGCTGATTTAGTCATCTCTGTAAAACAAGGACAATTTGTAACCTACTCGCTCAACATGACTGTAATGGAC
>JANPGQ010000480.1:0-2112 GCA_031423975.1 Cytophagales bacterium
TTGCCACTCACGGACTTTGTTTTGGTAATAATATCGTCTAAAAAAGATTTGCAATCAACGGCTTTGTCCCACGGCATTCCAACTTCCACAATCATTACTTCTTTGTCGTAACGAGCCACCATGTCATTCATATTAGCCAAACATTGTTGGTTTACTGTCACCAAATCCACCTTTGCATAAGATGGGTAAAGGGACATTCCGATGACATCATATTTAGCTCCGTTGGCTTTTAGTCCGTCGAACATCCATCTAAAAAGTCCATTGTCATAACCATTTGAAATATGAACAATTACTTTTGCATTCGGGAAAACGGATTTTACACCATCGTAACCCGCATTTATCATCATAGCAAAATTGTTCATATTGACCGATGCCTTTCCTTCTGGCCACAACATTCCGTTGTTAGTTTCATTACCCACTTGTACCCACTCGGGCGAAATATTATTCTTTTTTAATTCTGATAAAACTTCAATGGTATGCTTTCCGATGGACTCTTTCAAGCCGTTTATGTCTAAATTATTCCATGCGGCGGGTTTTGTTTGTTTTCCTGGGTCTGCCCAATTATCGCTGTAATGAAAATCAATCATAATTCGCATTCCTAAGGCTTTTGCCCGAAGAGCCTTCACCACTACATCAGCAGTATTATTGTAGGCTGGTGAAGGATTTACCCACACCCGCAAACGGATAGAATTCATGCCCAAAGATTTCATCAAAGCAATACATTCCATTTCTTTTCCAGAGGTATTATAGAATTTTTTGCCTTCCGCTTCCATCTGCGTAATCCAACTTATATCCGCACCTTTGGCGAAATTTGAGGTATTTGTTGGCGTAGTTGGTGGAGTAATGGGCGTGAGATTTCCACCTTTACTTTCGTCCTGTCCACAAGATGAAAGGGAAGATAGGGTAAAGAGTAAGAGAATGATTTTATTCATTTTACTTTTTGATTTTTTGTTTTTGCAGGGTATGAGATTACACAGGGAGTCTTTACCGCAAAGAATCATAGATAAAATATCAGTGCCCTTGAACTTCCCGAAAGGTTAAAACTTTCGGGAAGTTAATCCAAGATATATAAATTGATATTCTTCTCTTTTTAGAATACTTGGATTATATATAATCTCACCCTATCCATGCTATTATCCAAATATCTACTTTTTCTTAATCGTATAAGTTGGTTTTGGCGTACTAATGAGATTGAGTTCAATGTCGTAAGTCCCAGCGGTTGCCACAGGAATATTGGCACCGTTGATTTCTAAACTTAAATCATTGCCATCATCGCCATAATTGATACTCCAATCATTGTTCATTCTGAATTTCATATCGCCCGCTTTGAGTTTTACACCATTAGCTACCCAAACACCTGCATCTTTAAAAAAGTTAGGAATAAATTGTACATCTGGACCATCCCAACCGTTTGGAGCAGCGGGACCCACAATACCGGGAATCGAAGTTTTTTCAACTTTTACCTCTAAGGTATTTGGATTAAAAGTGATTAAATAAACCCCTTTTTTCACAGCAATATTATCGCCGTTCAATTCCAAAGAACCGTTATTACCCGTATCGCCGTAATTAATGCTCCAATCATTATTTTTACGAATTTTTATTTCGCCGTCAACAAAATTTCCTAATGATCTAAATTGGTCGGTGGCAGGGTCGTAGAAAAAGTCTAAATCGGGACCATTCCAACCATTAGGAGCCGCCGAACCAACAATTCCCCAAGAGAATTTCTCCACTTTTACTGAAAGTTTATTACTATCAAAAGTGATTTTGTACGAACCCGCTTTCACCGTAATATTTGCCCCGTTTAATTCGAGCGTACCGTCATTTCCATTATCTCCGTAGTTTACTGACCATTGATTATTTTCACGAATTTTAATGTCTCCGTCCGTCAATTTTGCGTAGCACACAAATACACCCGTCGATGAAAGCGTTTTGTAAAAAGGTACATCTGGACCATCCCAACCATTTGGGGCAGCCGAACCCACCAAACCCCAAGGAGAACTAAGGTCGAGGCGATCTAAATATGCTGCCGTTGTAAATTTTTTCACCTCAGATTTTTGGATTAAATCAGCACTTAAAATGGACTCAACCATAAATTCTAAACTGGCAGTTTCT
>JANPGQ010000481.1:0-9082 GCA_031423975.1 Cytophagales bacterium
CATCCAAATGGTACGGTACAAATCTCTGTCGAGTTTTGCCACAATATTTTTACCTTCTCCGCCATCCTTATTGGTTAGCCAAATTTGATTAATATTACCATTTTTCTCATCTTTTTTATACCAATATGAAAGGCCTGAACCGTCGGGCGAAAAGAGTGGATATGATTCAAACTGGCTTCTGGAAGTAAGTTGTTTAATACTACCATCTGCTACATTCAATAACTGCATAGTTCGATACTGCCCATCGCCCGAATAGGGATTAATTACCTTCACGAAGGCAATATATTTGCTATCGGCACTCCAAGATAAAGGCGAAGATGGAGCTCCAGGAGGAATCGTTACGGGCAAACTCCATTCGCCAGAAGTGAGTCTTTTTTGCTCATTATTTTCTATTTTTATCAACCAAATGTGCGAAGGATTAGGCTTTGTGCCAATAAACATATCATTATTACCTACTTCAAAAACGGTATGTCCTTTTTCTATGTCAGCTTTATTGGCAGGTTCGTCTTCCGTTACATAAGCGATAGATGAAGCATCTGGACTCCACGAGTAATGCTGAACGCCTTTAGGTGCTTTGGTCAATTGTTTAGCCTCGCCGCCATTCATAGATAGCACAAATATTTGATTAGTGGCTTCTTTGCCCGTACCTGCCTTTGCCAAAAAAGATAATTGCTCTCCATCGGGCGACCATCTTGGCTGTGAAACGCTAAACCTTTCATGCGTTAAAACATTATGTTTTCCCGTGGCAATGTCAATTAATACCAATTCAGAATTATATCTATTTTTATCAAGGTCAGGTCTTGAAACTACCACCACGATACTTTTAGCATTGGGTGAAATTTGAGGGTCACTCATTCCCGTTAGTTTGGTAACATCAGCCAATTCAAATTTCTTTTGTCCGAAAGAATTGGTAAGGCAGACACACGCCAATAAAAGGGATAAAATAATAGTAATTTTTTTCATGATGAATTTGATTTTGTTGATTTAATGTTGATGAAAATTTAATTATTTTCCAAACTTCCCCCCAAAAAAATCGCCTTTGTTCCAAGTAGGAGCAGTAGTTTCGTTGCTCACCAAATAGCCAATCAAGAAATTTACTTTTACGTGCATGGCGGCAGCGTTGAAATCAAAATCTTGGTTCATGTCGTCTTGCGGGGTATGGTAAGTGGTTGTTCGCCAAGCTACGTCAGATTTACTGCGGTCAATTTTATCTTCTGGAACGGTCATAAAACCACTTTTGATAAATAAGGCAGGAATTCCTTTTTTAATAAAACTAAAATGGTCACTTCTTACAAAAATAACTTGTTCGGGAAACGGGTCGGGGCTTATTTTTAATTTTAGGATTGAAGTAGCCTTTTCCACTTGCTTAGAAAGACTTGTATGTTGGAAGCCATATGGAACAATATCCAGCACAGGATGAAAGAAAAAAGGCATATCAATTGCTAAATTGGCTACCATTTTTCCCTCTTTCAAGGGCGAATTACTCGCAAAGTAATCGGAACCTAACAAGCCACTTTCCTCACCCGTAACCACGCCAATAACAATAGAACGTTTAGGAGCAACTGGCAAAGAACGATAAACACTGGCAATTTCTAAGAGAATTCCCACGCCCGAAGCATCATCATGCGCTCCATTATAAATTGAATCCCCTTTGACGGGTGTACCAACGCCCAGATGGTCGAGGTGGGCGGTATAAACCACATATTCATTTTTCAGTTGTGGGTCGCTACCTTCGATAATGCCAATTAAATTTGAGCCTTCAATGGCGTTGTAGTTAGTTTTTACCTTAATTTTTGCGTTCAAATTTAACGGAAATGCTTGTGGTTTTCCTGCCTTTGCTTCAGCAAAAACATCTTGCGTTGTCTTTGCTGAATTGGCAAAAAGTTTATCGGCATACTCATTATTAAGCGTTACGATGCCTTTTAATTCCGAAAACCCATCTTTTGGAACGCCATCAGCATTCAGCCATTTAAAGGAACCTTGCTTGGCTCGCTTCACGGCAGCGTCAAATGTTGAACGACCCGTTGGTACACTCAACGAAATTACACCAACTGCTCCACGTTGGATAGCATCATTAAATTTGATGGTATTATTAGAAAAATAGGCTCGTTCGTTAGCATTCAATTTCTCAGGAGAGCCACTCAATAAAACAACTATTTTGCCTTTTACTTCAATAGCTTGGTAATCATCATAGCCAAGTTCTGGTGCATGAACGCCAAAACCGATAAATACCAATGGGGCTTCAATTTCCGATGATTCTTTATTGAAATTGGGACTTGCCAGAAAGTGCTTTCCATAAACTAAATTTTCTTCCTTTCCATTGTTGCTGAGCGTAAGGTTACTTTCGTTTTCAACAACAGTAGCCTTACGAAGCGGCACTTTTTGTATATAAGATTTACCGTCAATACCAGGTTTCAAACCCAGAGCTATAAAGCGAGATTCAACATATTTAGAGGCAAGTGCAAAACCTCTCGTGCCAGGTTGTCTGCCCTCCAATAAATCATCTGATAGGTAAGTCATGGTAGCTTTGATGGCATCAGGATTGATGACATTCATACTTTTAATGGCTTCTGTTTGAGCAAAACCACTACCAACACATGAGGAAATCAATAATAATAATAAGAGTATAATCTTTGTAAGTTTTTGCATAATGAAATTGATTTATTGATGAAAGAAATGACAAAAAACTGTTTCAAATAATTTAAAATGACAATATGCCTCCGAAGCAAAAAAGGAAACGTAAAAATGACGAAGTGAAATGATTTTTTCATTGATTTTGATTGAAGTTACGATAATGTAGGATAATTACATTATTTATTGATGGGTGGCGGCACACGATGCTTCGTGCCTTGCTCGTAGGAATAAACCAATTTTATCAAAGTTGGCTCGGCGTACATTCTACCTAAAAATTGAATTCCTGCGGGCAAGTTTCCTGACGAAAAACCCATTGGGATTGAAAAAGTGGGTTGACCAGTGTGCGGGGCGATAATTTGACTATTATCACCTTTGTATTCTACCCGTTTCAGTTCTTCGTTGTACGTATTAGTTTTGGCAGGTTTGTTATTCCAAGTTGGATAAATGATGGCATCCAATTTCAATTCATCCATTTTGTCTTCAATGGCTTCACGAAAAGCAATCCTTCGGGGAGCGGTATAGGCATCTTGACAGTCTGTATTTCTACTGGTCAAATTAGCAATTACTCGAGCCTCGGCAGATTTCGATTTTGAACCAATTCTCACTATATCTTCTAAAGTTTTTACGGTATCATTTTTTACGTATTTTGCCAAATAGGTTTCCAAATCGCCTCTAAAATCAGAACACCAGAGGTCTTTTCTGAGATTGGCGAAATCGGGAATTATTAGCGTATCAACCACTATTGCTCCCATTGCCTTCATATCCAAAATCGCTTTTTCAAATAAGGCTTTTACTTCAGGGTCAGGATTGGCTTCGCTGAGTTCTCGCAACACGCCAATTCTTGCTCCTTTCAATCCATCTTTTTTCAAAAACTGCTGATAATTTTTGGGCTTTTTCCCCTCCGAATATTTGGTTAAAGGGTCATTGGGGTCGTATCCTACCATAATTTCTAATACCCGTGTCGCATCTTCCACCGTGCGACACATGGGACCAACCACATCGGTTTTGATATTTAACGGCACAATATCCGCTCGGCTAATTAAGCCTAATGTTGTTCTAAAACCTACCAAGTCATTATGAGAAGAAGGTCCACGAATAGAGTTTCCGGTATCCGTTCCCAATCCAATCGTTCCAAAATTAGAAGCAACCGAAGCCCCCGTTCCACCACTTGAACCTGCGGGCACATACGCTAAATTGTACGGATTGAGCGTTGCCCCGTGCGTAGAGCTAACTGAATGCCAGGGGGTAAAAGCCCATTCTGCCATATTTGATTTGGCGATAATAATTGCCCCCGCCTTCACTAATTTGTCAATCACGAAAGCATCGGTATTAGGCACAAAATCTTTCAATGCCAAAGCACCAGCCGTAGTAGGAAGTCCTTTAGTATTGATATTATCTTTTACAATAAGGGGAATACCGTGAAGCGGACGTAATACCCCCGTCTTTTTGTATTCTTCATCCAATGACTTGGCAATGGATATTGCATCAGAATTTATCGCAGAGATAGCATTAATTTTTTTATCAAATTGCTTGATGCGTTCTAAATAAGCCGCTACCAATTGTACGCTCGTATATTGTCCGTTTTTATATGCCTTATGAATTTTAGCAACCGTCAATTCCGTTACGTCAATGGGGTGATTTTTCTTTTGAGCGTGGGCAACGTTGATAAAAAGTAGAAGAGATAAGATGATGGCATTTTTTATCATAATGAATTTAATTTTATTGATGAAAATTTCAGTCATAAGATACTATAAAAAAAATCATCCGACAAATAATTCAGCGGATGATTTTGTAAAGTCATTTTGGTACGAAGGCATTCATGATTCTATTTACCAGCCAAATTAATAATTGAATTAATTCAATATTAATTATTACTTGAAAAATGCTTTTCGTAATTTTGATGTCCAAATTAAAAACTAACCAATGAAGAAGTTTTTGTTAATTATTTTATCGGGTATCTTCCTGACTATCAGTTGTAAAAAAGATGATGGCAACTGGAAAAAGGCGGCTGAAAATCCAGATTTTTTACGCCGTACCCAAGCCCAAGTTACCGAATCCATCATACACGATATTTTTGCCCCCCCCGTTTCCAGTCGTATTTATATGTATGCGTCCTTGGCGGCATATGAAGCAGGCATTGCTGGTAATCCAAAATACAATTCGATGGTGGGGCAATTGAAAGGTTTCAAGAAAGTGTATCCATTAGATGCCACTAAAAAAATATGTAATGGTTTGGCCGCTACCAGAGCATTTTTGACCATCGGCAAAAACCTAACTTTTGCCCAAGATGTGTATATAGAATTTGAAAAAACGCTTTGGGAAGACTATAAAAAAACGGGAATTCCAGACGATATTTATGAAAATTCTATCGCTTTTGGTGACTCGGTGGCGGCTTCAATTATGAATTATTCCAAAAAGGATAATTACAAACAAACTCGTGGATTTCGTTATACCGTAACCAATCAGCCAGGCACATGGGTACCTACTCCCCCTGCTTATATGGATGCCGTTGAACCAAATTGGATGAAAATTCGGTCATTAACCTTAGATACTTGTATTCAATTCACGCCCCCGGCACCTTCAAAATTTGATGTTACCAAAGGAAGTCCCTATTACAATGAAGTAATGGATTCATACAATACAGTTAAAAACCTAACGGAAGAACAACGTAATATTACTAATTTTTGGGATTGTAATCCTTTTAAAATGAATATCATGGGACACGCTATGTTTGCCACCAAAAAAGTATCCCCAGGCGGACACTGGATGGGAATTACTTCACAAGTAACCCGTCAACAAAAAGCAGATTTAGCCCAGACCGTTGAAGCCTATTTATTGACTTCAATTTCCATTTTTGATGGTTTTATTTCATGCTGGACAGAGAAATATCGCTCTGTGCGAGTACGTCCAGAAAGCGTAATTAATGCCAATATTGATAAAGACTGGCAACCCATTTTACAAACTCCACCCTTTCCCGAATATCCATCTGGACACTCGGTGATTTCAGCGGCGGCACAAGTGGCTTTAACCAAGGTTTTAGGAAAAGACGTAGCCTTTGCAGACTCTACTGAAATGGCTTATGGCTTACCCGTCAGAAAATATAATTCATTTTATAATGCCGCCCAAGAAGCCTCAATAAGTAGATTATACGGAGGAATTCACTTCCGTCCCGCATTAACGAATGGCTTTTTACAAGGTGAAAAAGTAGGAAACTGGGTAGTTGCAAAATTGAAAACAAGGAAATAATTTTCAAAATACCTCAGTATTGTAAATAATTGTTATTTTTGTAGAGAAATCATTTTACCACGAATAATTAAGTGTATGTCCACAAACGGTCTTTTCAGTTAATGGTTAATAGTTAGTGATTAATAGTTGTAAAAAACACCTTTGCTGTTTTCTAAAATAACTATTAATTAGTACTTATTCACTATTAATTATAAGGTTTGTTTTGAAATTGTTTATCACAAATTAACGGCTTTGGTTTGTTCCAAAATACCGTCAAAAGAACGCATGATTAACGAAGAAGCAAAAGAAATTAAAGTAGAAATCGAAGCTCAAGCTATCGAAACACCAACGTCTGTTGAGCCAACAGCAACGGCAGAAATACCTGAAAACGAGGTAATTGAAACCTCTAAGCCAGTAGAAGACATCACACCAGAAGCAACACCAGAACAAGCAGTTGCCGAAACCGTTTCGGAATCTGCTCCAGAAACCGTTGCAGAAGTATCTGAGCCTGTTGAAGAGTTATCTCCATCAGAAGAAGACCCAGAACCCGTTCAGGAACCTACTCCAACGGCAGAAGCCGAAGTGCCAGAAATTATTGTGGAAGCAGCCCCATTGGAGACTGCCCCTTCAAAACCCGCACCGGCACCTGCCATGATTGCCACCACGGAAGAAACTACCACTACCGATGACACAGAAGTAGCTGACATTCAATCAGTTGACTACTCTGGTTTCGAGAAAAAAGATTTCGTTTCTACCTTAGAAAAACTCTTGGCAGAGGTAAAAGAAAATCCATCAGTAGGCGTATTCAGACGTTCGGAAGATACTTTGAAAGAGGTTCGTCCTTTGTTCGAGCAAATAAAAACTGCCGAAAAAGCCGATGCACTGACTAAATTCAAAGAAGCCAATGAAGGAGCAGATGAAGGTTTTGAGTTTAAATTTGATGCCGAGGTTGAATCTTTCGATAAACTTTTCAAGGCATTAAAAGAAGAGCGTTCAAAGTATTTCCAAAGTATTGAAAAGGAAAAGGATAAAAACTTTACGCAAAAAACTGAGCTTATCAACCGCCTGCGTACTCTCGTAGAAGGCGAAGACAGCAGCGACCCCGCCCACATCAAAACGGGCTTTAACGAATTCAAGAAAATTCAGGACGATTGGAAAGCAGCAGGAAATGTAAATTCTCCGCACAATAATACGCTGTGGCAGACATACCACGCCCTTGTAGATAGATTTTATAGTAACCGTAGCATATATTTTGAATTATTGGAACTTGACCGCAAACGCAATCTTCAACAGAAAATTGACCTTTGCACCAAGATAGAAAAAATATCAGAAGCCGCTAAAACAGAGAACGTTACGGGTAAAATGTTGGACGAAGCCGTAGCCGCTTTTGAAGAATATAAGCACGTAGGACCAGCTCCAAAAGAAGAAAATGAACTGATTTGGCAACGTGTAAAAGATGCTTTGGATGTGATTTATGGCAAACGCCGTGAACAAGGAGAAGCCTCAAAAGCCGAAGCTGAACAAGTTTACGCCCTCAAAGCATCCATCAGTGAATTGATTGAACCTTTTGCTACTTTCAGTTCGGGTTCTATTTCTGAATGGAACGACCGCACCAAGGCATTGTTGGCTTTGCAAGACCAGTGGAATAATACCAAAGGATTCATGCCGAAAGAAAAAGGCAAGGAATTGAGTGATAAATTTTGGGCTGATATCAAGACTTTCTTCCGTAATAAAACTGAATTTTTTAAGGTTTTAGAATCGAAAAGAGATGAGAATTTAGTGGCAAAAACGGCAATTATTGACGAAGTTGAAGCTCTATTAGCCAACGGAGACGAGTCGCAAGAAGCAACAAATACCGTAATTCGTTTACAAAAAGAATTCCGTGAAATTGGACACGTTCCAGAGAAAGACAAGGATACCATTTACGAAAAATTCAAGACCGCTTGCGATGCCTTCTTTAATGCTAAACGTGCTAAGAATCAAACAGTTGAAAAAGATTTTGAAGCTAATTTAGAAAAGAAAACCGCTCTTTGTACTTTGATTGAAAGTGAATCTGTAGAAGGTGCAAACACGGCTCGTTTGGCAGAATTTAAGGCGGAATGGAATGCTATTGGTTTTGTTCCTAAAAAGGATATGCAGACCATTGGTAAGCGTTATATCAATGCTATCAATCAGTATGTGAGTGCCATGGGTAAATTGTCAGGTTCGGAGCGTGAGAAATTAACGATGACGGATTCGCCTCGCCCACCACGCCAAGACCGTGGAGACCGCAATGACCGTGAGAGAAACGACCGTGGCGGAGAACGAAATCACGACCGTGAACGCAATTTTGACAGGGACCGTAGAAATGATAACTACGCTCCAAGAAACAATGCGGGCGGTGGAGATACTCGTAAAATCCAAGCCCTTGAAAATGATATTGCTACTTACAGAAACAACTTAGAATTCTTTGCTAAATCTAAGAATGCTGATAAATTCCGTCAAGATGTAGAAGCGAAAATTCAAGCTGCCGAAAAGGAATTGAAGGCTTTGAAAGATGCAGCTAAGGCGGCGTAAAAGATTTATTTCAGTGATTAATATAAAAAAAGCGTTTGGTTGATAATTCAGCCAAACGCTTTTTTTATTAATCCTTATCACTCTTTCGATACTGTTTGCCGTATTTCAATTTCATCTCCGCCACGTGGCTTCTTCGCACATTTACTTTCTGATTTTTTTCTGATTTTTCGTGAAAAGCCTCGCCAGCACCTTCTCTTTTGGGTTTCTTTACTTGAATATCCTTCATATTAACCCTCGGAATTTCTTCTGGCAAAATCTTTTGTGAAACCTGAACTTCTTCGGGCATTTCCAACATCGGTATTTTGTAATTCATCAATTCCTCAATCTTCTCTAATGATTCTGCATCTTTCGGAATGACAAACGAAATGGCAATCCCCTTACGTTCTACACGCCCCGTTCTACCGATTCGGTGAATATAATTTTGAGGAACTTCGGGCAAATCAAAGTTGATTACGTGCGTAACTTCTGCCACGTCAAGTCCACGAGCAATTACATCCGTAGCTACCAACACTCTACAAGTTCCCGCATGAAAACGATTAACCGCATCAAAACGGTGATTTTGAGCTTTATTAGAATGAATTACCGCCAAACTTTCGTGATAAACGGGTTCTAATTCTTCAAAAAGTACATCGGCTAAATGTTTTGTCGAAACAAAAACCAAGACTTT
>JANPGQ010000482.1:0-3390 GCA_031423975.1 Cytophagales bacterium
CAAGCCTTTCTAATTTCTTCCTCGGTGATTATTAATGGTGGAGCTATTCTCATCGAATTATCACAAAATAAAAACCAATCCGTGATTACTCCTTTTTCAATAGCACGGTCAATAATCGGTTTTAAAGTATCAAAATCTTCAAATTCCACCGCCATTATTAAACCTTGATTTCTAACTTCTTTTATTTTGGGATGGACTAATAATTCTTTGAAAATTTGGGCTTTGTAATTTACTACTTCCAATATTTTTTCTTCCAAAATAACTTTTAAGGTGGCTAAAGAAGCGGCAGCACTAACGGGGTGTCCACCAAAAGTTGTAATATGCCCCAAGATTGGATTATTTTTAAAAACGCCCATAACTTTGTCATTGGCAATGAACGCTCCAATCGGCATTCCACCACCCATACCTTTGGCACAAAGCAATACATCAGGATAAAAACCAAATTGTTCAAATGCCCAAAATGTACCTGTTCGCCCAAAGCCTGTTTGGATTTCGTCTATTACTAATAGAGTCCCAGTTAAATCACACTGCTTTCGGAGTTCGATAAAATATTGAGTATCAGGTACTCGCACGCCTGCCTCCCCTCCTATTACTTCAATAAAAACCGCCGCAGTTCGACAGGTTATTTGCTGAATATCTTCAAAGTTACCGTGGTTAATTTGCTTAATTTCTGGTAATAATGGTCGATAATTTCGTTTAAAATTTTCACTACCCGAAAGCGACAATGCCCCTTGAGTAGCACCATGATAAGCATTTATACATGAAATAATCTCTTGCCGACCCGTGTATCGTTTAGCTAATTTCATAGCTCCTTCAACAGCTTCTGTTCCTGAATTGGTGAAGTAAACATTGTCTAAAATGGGACAGTTTGCGTCTGGTGGGGACACCAAAAGCTCCCTACTCAAAGTATTTACTAAAGCCTCCGCCAAAAGCACCTGTGGCGATTGCACATATTCACCATAGACCATCAAATGCAAATACTTATCTACTTGATTATGAATGGCTTCTACTACTTTTGGATGCCGATGCCCAACATTTGAAACGCCAATACCTGAAATCAAATCCATGAATTGTTTGCCATCTTTTCCGTACATATATACGCCCTCTGCACGTTCAATTTCCAAAGCCAAGGGGAAATCAGAAGTCTGAGCGACATTTTTCAAGAATAATTGTCTGTGTGTGAGCAAGTTTTTAAAATTATGAGTTATTAATTCTGAATTATGAAACACAAAAGGAAATGAAAATTATCATAATTCGTAGCTAAATGACAAAGTTACTCCATTATTTCTTTCAAAATAGAAACAAAGTTTTTAACCTATGTGTTATCTAAATATAACAAATCCTTCTCAGAAGACATGGACAAATCAGAAAAAATTAAGCAAGCCTATATTGAGTTCTTTCTCGAAAATGGAACGCAGCCGCCTTCGGTTTATTCTTTTACCAAAAAACTAAAAATGAAAGAATCAGAATTCTACGACCACTACAATTCCTTTGAACTATTAGAAAGTGATATTTGGTTAGGTTTTTTGAAAGAGACTGTCGCAAAAATTGAAAGTGATTCAGTTTATGCTACTTATACTGTACGGGAAAAACTCTTAGCTTTTTATTATACTTCGATTGAAGTTTTGAAAAATAATAGAAGTTATGCCTCACAAACTTGGCGTTTGATTGATAAAAGAAAATTAAAAACGCCCGTTTTTATGACAGACCTGAAGGTTGGATTCAAGGAATATGCCCGTGATTTGGTAATGGAAGGTAAAGAAAGTCAGGAAGTTACGCCTCGTAGATTCTTGGATGAACGTTATCCTGACGCCTTTTGGTTGCAGTATTTGATGATTCTTGATTTTTGGGTAAAAGACAAATCAAAAGGCTTTGAAAATACCGATGCCATGATTGAAAAATCTGTCAATACATCATTTGATTTAATGGGATCGACTGCCCTTGATTCAGTCCTTGATTTTGCGAAATTTATGTATCAAAATAGATAAATAATGAAAGAACAAAGCTCAATACCTACTTCAAAAGTTGCCCGTGCGACCCAGTTTGTAAAGACTGGCGTGAAGATTGGCGGAAATTATTTGAAATATAATGCTAAAAAATTCATCGACCCAACCACTAACAAGGATGAATTACACCAAGATAATGCGGGTGATATTTACGCTTCATTGAGTGAAATGAAGGGTTCTGCCTTGAAAGTTACTCAAATGTTGAGTATGGATAAAGGGATGCTTCCTCGTGCGTATCGTGAGAAGTTTGCGATGTCGCAATATTCCGCCCCGCCACTTTCTGGTCCTTTGGTGGTAAAAACTTTTAGAAAATTGTTGGGTAAATCTCCCCAAGAAATATTTGATACTTTTGAGATGAATGCCGCTAATGCTGCTTCAATTGGGCAGGTTCATAAAGCTACCAAAGATGGCAAAAATTTGGCAGTAAAAGTTCAATACCCTGGGGTTTCAGAAAGTATTGGCAGTGATTTGAAAATGATTCGCCCCATTGCCATTGCTATGTTTGGTTTGAATGAAAAGGATGTGGACAGATACATGGGCGAGGTGCGAGAAAAATTGTTAGAAGAAACCGACTATGACCTTGAATTGAAACGTTCGGTCGAGATTTCGGAAGCTTGTTCACACATTGATGGATTATTTTTTCCAAAATATTATCCTGAATATTCAAGCGATAAAATCCTGACGATGGATTGGTTGGAAGGTTTTCATTTGAATGAATTTTTACAAACAAATCCCTCTCAGGAGGTCAGAAACCGCATTGGACAGATACTTTGGGACTTTTACGATTTTCAAATTCATACGCTCAGACAAGTTCATGCAGACCCACACCCAGGTAATTTTTTGATGCGTGAAGATGGTACTATGGGGGTTATTGATTTTGGTTGTATCAAAGTAATTCCAGATTTTTTCTACGATAATTATTTTGCTCTGATCAATTTTGATACACTTTCAGACCATGAAAAAACCGTAGATATTTTCAAGACTTTAGATTTTATCACGCCTTCTGATAACCCAAAAGAGGCAATTTTTTTTACAGAATTGTTTAAAGAAATGATTTATTTATTGGGTAAACCATTTGCCACTGATGAATTCGATTTTGCCGATGATAATTATTTTGAAAATGTATATCAATTTGCTGAAAAACTGCAGAATTTGGATGAATTGAAAAACTCAAAAGTTGCTCGTGGCTCACAACATGGTTTATACATCAACCGTACTTATTTTGGTTTATATTCAATTCTGAATGAATTACGAGCGAAAGTAACAACTACCAGACCTGAATGGCTTTGTGCTGTTGGGGTTTAAGAATAAAATTAATAGTAAATATCGCTTCAATTTACCTGAAATACATCAATAGCGAGGGAATTAATTCCCTCGCTATTGA
>JANPGQ010000483.1:0-19816 GCA_031423975.1 Cytophagales bacterium
CAAAATGTACCTGCGTCGGGTGTACGAATGGGTTTTCCTTCAAAGAAAATAGTAGTACAACCATAAATCAGAGGGGCATAAACAATGTAGGAATGTCCAACCACCCAGCCTACATCCGAGGCCGCCCAAAAGACATCACCAAGTTTCACATTATAAATATCTTCCATCGAATAGTGCATCGCCACAGCGTGTCCACCATTATCCCGAACAATTCCTTTTGGTTTTCCCGTTGTACCAGAAGTATAGAGAATATAAAGCGGGTCCGTAGCATCAACTTCCACACAATCAGCGGGTTGCGAGATATTTTGGAGGTCAATAAAATCAATATCACGTCCGTCAATCATCGTTGACACCGCTTGCGGACGTTGTAAAATTACGGTATGTTTGGGCTTAAATTCTGCCTTTTCGATGGCATCATCCAAGAGTGGTTTGTAGGGAATTATCTTTTCGAACTCAATCCCGCACGAAGCCGAAATAATGACTTTAGGCTTAGCATCGTCAATTCTGATGGCTAATTCACTGGGAGCAAAACCGCCAAAAACCACCGAATGAATGGCTCCTAATCTGGCACAAGCCAACATTGCCATGGCCGCTTCGGGAACCATTGGCATATAAATTACTACAGTATCGCCTTTTTCAACGCCCAAACTTTTTAATCCGCCTGCCAATTTTGCTACTTCGTCACGGAGTTCTCTAAACGTGTATTTTTTAACGGAATTAGTGGCGGGCGAATCATAAATCAAGGCATTTTGTTCGCCACGTCCATTTTCTACGTGATAATCGAGGGCTAAATAGGCGGTATTGAGTTTACCGCCTTCAAACCAACGATGAAAGCCATGTTCATCTTGTGAAAGAATGATTTCTGGTTTTTTAAACCAAGCAATTTTAGCGGCTTGTTCCGACCAAAATTGCTCTTTATTATTGATACTATGGTTATATTTTTCTTGGTATTTCATCTTAATCCGTATTTATCATTCCCAATGCCAAGGCGTTTACTTTGGCTACTAATGCTTTGGTGGAAAATGGCTTAGGAACGTACAAATCTGCCCCTACTAAATATCCTTTTTCAATATCAGATTCCTTATTTTTAGCACTAAGAAAAATAACTTTTATGTGTCCAAAACGTAAACTATTTTTTACATAACTACATACTTCGTAGCCATCAACATTGGGCATCATAATGTCCAAAATGATGATTAAGGGGATTTCTTTTTCGATAATATCTAAGGCTTCTGAACCGTCTCGGGCAATAAATACCTGATATCCTTCCTTTTTCATGAGAAATTCTAACGACATCAGAATGCTTGGTTCATCATCAACAATCAACACTTTTATTAATTCTTTCATATCTTTTATTAGTAAACGGTTAAAGGTGAACGGTTCACGACAAACGGTAAATGGTACAACAAACTTATAGACTTTTTTCCCGTTAACCGTTCACCTTTAACCGTTTACCGAGTTTTAAACAGCCGAAATCATAAATGTAAATTTTGAACCTTTTCCTACTTCACTTTCCACCCAAATTTGTCCGTGATGCAGCTCAATGATTTTCTTAGAAATTGCCAATCCCAAACCGCTTCCTTTGGGTTTTTTGATGGTTTGGTCTTCCGCTTGAAAAAACTTATCGAAAATTAATCGTTGAGAATTTTTATCAATTCCTGCTCCATTATCTTGAACAGAGGTATAAATTTGACCTTCCACATAATGCGTTGCCACTATAATTTCACCTTTATTTGGTTCACAATATTTGATGGCATTTGAAATTAAATTGACTATCACTTGGACTAATTTATCATGGTCGGCTTCAAATCGGGGTGCAAAATGATCAGGCTTGAATATCAATTTGATGCCTTTCTCCTTTGATTGTTGAAATAATGAATCAATGGCATCTTTTATAATATCCTGAATATCAACCTCTTCCGTATTCAAAAGCTGTTTTCCCGATTCGTATTTCTCTAAATCCAATACTTGATTTATCAGTCTGCTGAGGCGGTCAGATTCTTTTACCACTGTTCCCAAAAAATGCTCTCTTTCTTCCAAATCCATCTCTGGATTATCGTGGACAATTTCGGATAATGCCCTAATGGAAGTCAGCGGCGTTCTAATTTCATGGGCAACCGTTGAAAGGAAATCATCTTTCAATTTATCCGTTGTTTTCAGAATTTCATTGGCATCTTTTAGTTCAGAAGTTGCCCGTTCCAATTGTACCGATTTTCGTTTTAATTCCTTATTTGCAGAAAGTAATTCTTGCGATGATTTCAGAATACTGATTACTTCTTCGGTAGAAATTTTTTCTTCTTTGGCAATCGAAGAAATCATAATTCGGGCGGATGCCGTACCAATTACGCCCGCCAAAAGTTTCTCCACATAAGTTACCATACGTGGGTCGGCTTCTTCATTTTTTGAGTCTATTTTATATTTTAGGGCAAATAATCTCAATACTCGTTCGGCTCTTCTTTCTCCAAAAAAATTCCCTAAAAGTATCTGTATTTCAGACACATACGCAGTACCTCGCCAAATACTTGTGCTTTCAACTTGACTGGCATAAGAAAAAATATCTACAAAAATTACCGCCTGATTATGTTCCAAGGAAGAGGCTTTTTCATTCAATGAAAAGTACATATAACAACCAATATTAAACAACAAACTCCAGAATAATCCGTGCGAAATATTATCCATGCCAGCAAGTCCAAAAAGGGCAAATGGTTTCAAAAATTTTAAGCCAAACAAACCTTCATTAATAATGGATTGAGGCAAAAAACCCGCTCCTACGATAGAAGGAAAAACGAGCGTATAAAACCAAATAAGCGACCCCATAATGAGCCCAATCAAAGCCCCTTTTCTATTGCCAGTTTTCCAAAAAATACCACCAATAATGGCGGGCGTAAACTGAGCAACGGCAGTAAATGAAACCATTCCGATTGAAACCAATGAATAATGTCCAGCAATAGTTTTGTAATATAAATAGGCTAATAATATAATGGAGACGATGGAAGTTCTACGAATATTGTTAATCAAGGCACTGGTATTGCCACTCAATTTTTCCTGAAATCGTTGGCTTTTCAACATCGCAGGAATTACTAAGTTATTGGAAATCATCACACTAAGGGCAATTGTTTCAACAATAATCATACTGGTTGCTGCCGAAAACCCACCGATGTATGTTATCAAGGTAAGTATCTTTTGGTCAAATTTTAATGGAATTGCCAAAAGATAATTTTCAGGATTTACGGAGTGGTCTGGAAAAAGTAAAGCTCCACTTAATGCCGTTGGAATGACAAAAATATTAATCAACAACATATACAATGGAAACAGCCACATGGCTTTGTTGAGGTGCTTTTCGTTTACATTTTCTACCACTGCTACTTGAAATTGGCGTGGTAAAAAAAGTACCGCCGCCATTGACAAAAATATATGAAAAAACCATTGTGAAAAATCTCCATCATTTTTGAAAACGAAGGCTTTTCTGAGGTCTGGTACTTGGTATGCCTTCTGAAAGATATCGCCAAAACCATTGAAAACCACATAGGTTATAAACACGCCCGTTATCAAAAATGCCATCAATTTGATGATTGACTCGGCGGCAATGGCGGTTACCATACCTTCGTGGCGTTCGGTGGAGTCAATTTTACGAGTTCCAAAAATAATCGTGAAAATAGATAGACTCACCGCAATATAAAAGGCTAAATCACCAATGAATAATTTCATCGGACTATTGTCTCCCGAAACCTGTGCTACAATTAAAAAACTACTGGAAATAGCCTTCAACTGAATAGCAATATAAGGCAAGGTAGAAAGTATGCAAATTACCGTAACTACTATTCCCAAAGTGGCACTTTTGCCGTATCTGGATGAGATAAAATCGGCAATCGAAGTAATCCGCTGTACCTTACAAATCCGTATTATTTTGCGTAATACTATCCAACAAAGGGGCATCATAATAGTTGGACCAATGAAAACCGCCAAAAATTCTACGCCATTTGTCATTGCCCGACCCACTGAACCATAAAAAGTCCAGGCAGTGCAATAAACCGCCAAAGAAAGCGAATATATGTAGGGATTGGTTACTAAACTTTTTCCCCTTTCCGATTTTTTCTCTGCCCAATACGCCACTCCAAAAAGGAATAATAAATAGCATAATGAAGCAATGATTAGGATGGTACTATTCATGAGTTTCTTTACGCTTGGTTTCGTTGCTGTCTTTATTTACAGTGATAAAAATGATGGCTATCATAATTATCCAGAGCGTAAAAACATAAAAATAGAGCGTTGGTATTCCGTTAATGGTAGTTTCAAAATTGAAAATTGATATTATCGGAAAATTGAAGAGAATCAAGAATATGATACTCAGCAATAGTAATTTCTGTTCTTTGAGTTGTTCTTTCATTTTCCTTTTTTATCACAATTTACAGGAAAAATTTTATTATTCTCTGAAACAAAAAGCTATACTTGCTAAACGTTTATAGATAGTCAAAAAAGAATGTATGCCAAGAGCGTTGAAACGAACGCTTCTTTGGCATACATTGCTTGAAAAAACCCTAAAACTTTATTCTACTACCAGAATAAATTCACTATTCATTTGTATCATATTCGCCCGAAAGGCAATACCGACCAAATATCAATAAACCACCCGTAATGATGGGCGTTAGAACAATCATGATGATGATTCCAAATACTAAATCTTCTTGTTTTCCAGAAGCAAATTTGGGGATTCCCAAGGTGAATATGCCAAAGTATGCAGTGGCTAATGCGAGTAATATCCACACTACACCTAATATTTTTCTAATTCCGTTCATTTTCTTTTTGTTTAAAATTATATGTTTTAATCAAGCTGTTTAACTATTTCTAATTTCTCAAACATTAAAGAGAAGAATCTGTCTGACTATCGTCTGACTGCTATTTTTACGCTACGCAGTCAGACGGTAATCAGACGACACTCTTCATTTTTGTCAAGATTAGAAATGAGTGAATTAATCTCTAATACTCTTATCCTCTTTGATATACAACAAGCCAATCACAAAACAAACTGCTGCAATCAACATCGGGTATTTCAAACCTTCCAAATACGGTTGGGCATAAACAACAGCTTGACCTGCTTTTTCGGCTACTTCGTTGGCAGTTTTTGCATTGGTTACCAAATAAGTGGCAATTGCTGGCATCAATCCACCGAATATACCATTTCCGATGTGATAAGGTAATGACATTGAGGTATAACGAATTTTCACTGGGAACATTTCAACTAAGAATGCCGCAATTGGACCATACGCCATCGTTACGAAAAGTAACTGGATAAAAATCATCCAAATCAGCGTCCATTTATCCGAATCATTGATTTTAACCGTTTTAGCAATGTCTGGCTTTGGTTGGTCTGCTTCGGCTTTTCCTGCTACAAGCGTTACTTTTTTTACTTCTTTATAGGTTGTTCCGTCTTCATAAGCCTTGGTAGTAGTGGTGGTGAATAATGAATCCGTGGTTGATTTTGGGGCTAATTCACGTTTTTCTTCTACCTTAGTTTCTGCTACAATTTCAGTTTTATTCTTCAAATTAGCGGTCTGATACATTTTCTCGTAAATGGTACGGTAACATAACACTGCCAATAACATACCAGCCAACATAATTGGTTTACGACCCACTTTATCAGATAACCATCCGAACAATACAAAGAAAGGCGTACCCATCATCAAGGCAATAATCAAGAGCGTATTGGCTTGGTCAAAATCAATATTCATGATTTTTAGTAAGAATGTTTGAGCATAAAACTGTCCTGTGTACCAAACCACACCTTGTCCCATGGTTGCACCAAACAGAGCCAATAATACAAATTTGAAGTTTAATTTATTACCAAACGATTCTTTCAGCGGATTGGTTGATGTCTTTCCTTCGGCTTTGGCTTTGGCAAATAGTGGTGATTCGGACATATTTTTACGAATCAATACTGAGATATAAACCATCACAATTGACACTAAAAATGGAATTCTCCATCCCCAATCTTCCCAAGCAGCTTTTTCCATCGAATTCTTCGTAACTAAAATTACACCCAATGAAATAAACAAACCTGCCGTTGCGGTAATCTGAATCCAAGAAGTCCAAAATCCACGCTCACCTTTGGGCGAGTGTTCAGCCACGTAAGTAGCCGCTCCACCGTATTCACCACCCAAAGCAAGACCTTGTAAAAGTCTCAAAACCAGCACAATAAGTGGTGCAAAGAATCCGATGGTTTCGTATTTTGGTACTAAACCTATGGCAAAAGTTGCTCCTCCCATCAAAATAAGCGTAACCATAAAGGTATATTTACGCCCAATCAAATCGCCAAGGCGGCCGAAAAATAATGCTCCAAAAGGACGAACCACAAAACCTGCCGCAAAGGTGGCTAAGGTTGATAAAAATGCCGCTGTGGGGTTATCTTTTGGAAAAAATTGTGTTGAAATGATAGTGGCTAAACTACCAAAAATGTAAAAATCATACCACTCAATGAGTGTTCCAACTGAGGATGCTCCGATAATCGAAATCAGTCCTTTGGTTGAAGTTTTTGGCGTTTCTAAGGAAACGGGAGTATTCATCTCTGACATTATTATTGTTGGTTAAATTGGGGTTTTATATTTTGTTTTTTATTTAGAAATTATATACCATCACGGCACTAACTCTACCGTTTGTGGCATCAAAAGCACGAGCCAAAGTTCCTGTTCCAGCCTTGAAAGAAGTAGAAGTGGGTAATATACCCTCTGCATTTGGTACAGAGCTATCAACATCTGCCCATTTCACGGTCGATAATTCATATTCAAGAGCAAATTTCATTTTCCCAGAATAAATATCTAAACGTGGAGCAATTCTCAACATATTATCCATCGTTCTGCCAGTACCAATACCTCTACCCATAAATGCAAGGCTTGTGCCAGCAATATCTGATTTATTAATAGCAGTTGAAAGCCCTAAATTCTGTGAATATCCTACAAAAATTGCAGGTTGAAATTTCTTTGAAGTCGTTGAAATCACTTCTCCCCACATATTCCATTGGTTTGTTGCCGCATATTTCCAAGCACCTGTTGTGGCATCTCTATATTCGGCAAATCCCCCAAAACCTACGTATTGCGTATAGCTTTGTCCATACGTGGTATGAGCTTTAATGGTCAATTTGCTACCTGTATATTTTGCATAAGCCAATAAATTGAGCGTAAATAAGTCAGTAGTAATATTTTTCTGAACACCCGTTCCAAAAACACCCGTAGTGGCATTTTGCAAATCCGTAATTCTTGGTCTAATCGTATTTCCTTCGATACCAATTGAGGCAAGAAATGTCTTGTTTTCAAAGCCCAATTGCGTAGCAAAAGCTGGCATGGTAGAAAATTTTTGAGCATCAACTCCCGTACCCGAATTAATAGCACCTGCGGGACTAAATCCAGCTAAATCATAGCCAAAAATCATTCCCATCAAAGATACATCTTTCCCTAATTTATGTGTTAAACGTACCTGTGGAACAAACGAAAAGGGATTAAAAGGAATTCCAGTATTGAAATTGGCAGTTCCAGGGAAGCATTTTGGAATAAAATTAGGATTCCAGTATTGCCCTACTAAAAGCGTTGTTTTTGCCCAATCTAATGATAAAAAAGCATGACGTAAACGCAATAAATTTTCAGTACCTCCACCCGATGTTCCCGCTGTTCCGTTTGTAATTCCAAAGAAATCTGTTTCTAAAGTACCACTTGCTTTTGCTCCAAAAGCTGTTATTCCGCCAAATCTCACTCCCAAACGTGTAACAATGGCTGAATATCCCAACTGTGGAATGGCATTGGCATCTTCATTTGGATTACTCGTTAAGGAAGTCCCTGTTCTGGTTGGCAAGTTAGTTGCATCAGATGGATAAACATCCAAAACTCCATCTCGCAAATCAAGATTTCGGCGACTATTGTAATACACATCATTTCTCAAAAATCCATAAACCGTAATTTTTTGTTCCGCTGGCGGAGCCGCTGGAACTGTGGTGGTGGTGGTTGTGGCTGTTGTTGTGGAGGTTGCAGTTTGAGCAAGTGCCTGAACACTTGCCAAAGCTCCGCCCAACAAGAAAAGTAATGACTTTTTCATGATTTGTAATGGTTAATGCTGTTTTGTTTCGTTATATAATTTTTAGATAATGACCGACTAAATGGTTAATTAATGAATATTCAGCATGAAATCTATTTTGATTTTAACCCTAAATAATCATTGTCGTCATCAGGCAATATTGCAATAATTAAATATTTTCTGCACGATTACGATGCAAAGGTTATTATAAAAACTATACTATCAATGCCATTGATATAGTTATGCTATTTTGGTATAGTTTTACAAAAACAAAATAGGCAAATCAAGAGATTTGCCTATTTTGTAGTTTTTCTATTAAAATATTACAGCCAAATTTTTGGCTAATGTTTCAACCTTTCCCATTTGATTAACATAAACTTATCTCCCAATTCAGTAACAATCATTCCAGAGTCTCTAAGGTTCTCTCTTTCGCTATAAAAAGCTACTAACTCCTTGTGATTCATTATTTTATAGGTGGGAAAGTATTCTGAATTTTTAGGGATTTTGATTTGATATTTCTTCACCCAATTCATCACAGAAACGTGCGAAACCCCCAAAAGTCGCTCAATTTCACGATAGCTTACCCCTTCAATATACAACTGTAAGGCCTTTATGACGTAATAGGTTGAGATACCCTTTCCCAGTTTTTCAACTGTGAAATTATAATTACATTCCTTACATTTAAAGCGTTGTTTTTCTTTAATAACACCACTTTTAGTAATATTTTGCGAATCGCATCGAGGGCAATTGGGACTTTTCATGGAATTAATGTGATATATTATGTTTAGCAAATCTATATCATTTAAGCAACAAAATAAAATTTCTTTATTTTTATTTTTTTAGCCTTATTTTGGCAAATATAGGACAAACATCAAAATAATATTCCGCTAATTAAGTAATTAGCGGAATATTATTCGTTTTGTCCAATATTTCACAAATCCATTGCATAAAACCAAGATTTTTTAGTGATATTTTTTGTTGCGTTTTATAATTAAGAATGTATTGATAAGAAAACTTGAACGATAATCATTTTTATTGAATACAAATATTTCTTCAATCCTAAGCAGTTTCGATAGTATATTAGTTTTACATTTGTTTATAATTTAGTTAATAAACTATATCTTATGCAATCACAATCTTTCAAAGCCCTTGTTATTTCAGAAAATCCTGAAAAAGAATACATTAGAGAAATCGCTCAACGCCAAATTTTAGACTTGCCAGCGGGAGAAATTTTAATAAAAGTCCATTATTCAAGCCTTAATTATAAAGATGCCCTTTCGTCAGTAGGGAATAAAGGCGTAACCCGAAATTATCCGCACACCCCTGGCATTGATGCCGCAGGAATTATTGAACAAAGTGATTCGTCAGATTTTAGAGTTGGCGAAGAGGTCATCGTTACCAGTTACGATTTAGGCATGAACACGGCGGGCGGTTTAGCCGAATATATTCGTGTGCCTGCCAAATGGGTGGTACGCTTGCCCAAGGGAATGTCTATGCGAGAAACCATGATTCACGGTACGGCTGGCTTTACGGCAGGCATGTGTATTAATGCTCTGATCAACAACGGATTAACTCCAGAAAAAGGCAAAGTATTGGTAACTGGTTCAACAGGAAGTGTGGGCACTATGTCGATAGCAATTTTGACTAAATTAGGTTTTGAAGTAACGGCTCTAACGGGAAAACCCGAAGTAAGTGAGTGGTTAAAACAAATTGGAGCATCTGAAATAATTTCCCGAGAAGCCCTTAATGATACCTCTGGGCGACCACTGTTAAAGTCTGTTTATGCAGGAGTAGTTGATACAGTAGGTGGGAATATCTTAGCAACTGCCTTAAAATCATTGACTTATGGCGGAGCGGTAGCGGCTTGTGGTTTGGTCAATTCCCCCGAATTACACACTTCTGTATTTCCATTTATCCTTCGGGGAAATACGTTATTTGGCATAGATTCAGCTGAGTGTCCAATGCCTTTACGTCAGGAAATATGGCAAAAATTGGCTAATGAATACAAACCCCGAGATTTAGAATCTTTAGCAAAGGAAATTACTTTGGAAGAAGTACCTGCTCAGTTGGACGTTATGCTAAAAGGCGGAAGTTTGGGAAAATCTTTGGTAAAACTGTAAGGAAAAATTTCTGAATTTGGATTGCGAAACGTCGCACCGTGTCAGATTAGTGGATTTTTAGGATTTTATTTCCGAAAAATTAATCCTAAAAATCCACTAATCCCACGAATCCAAATTCAGACAGGGTCGCTCAGACAGAAACTACCCCTGCAACACCGCAATCGCCTTTTTCACTCTTTCTTTTGCTAATTGTTTTTCCAATACTACGGGTGGTTTTACTCTCTCTGCACAATCTATTAACCCGCAACGCTCGCAAGTTTCATTTACTTGTCTTCGGGATAAAGTGGCATCACTCAGAAAATTCGCCATGCTTTTTAGGTTGTCATCTATCGCAAATCCGAGCGTGATGCTGCCATTCATCGTTTTGTTGGGTGGCGAAGGTTTTGCCAGTGCAATCACCAAATAACGATTGCCCGTATCAATATACTCAGAAATCTGTGCCTTGCATAATACCTCTTCATCATTATAGCCTTTCTCTTTTTGGATTTTTTCTAAGTCTTTCAAAATCGTTAAAGAAACCCACCTTCTACAATAATGTTCGTTCAAAGCCGTGCCATGTGGCGTGTGCAATTTGGCAAGGTGCATTTCTTTGGTCAAGTAAAACAAATCGTTATCTATCTGATTATCAAAGCGTAAGAAAAACAAACTATTGATTTTAAAATGGCTCGTCATCAAGTTTGATAACCTGTGCATGAATATTTCGGGGGTAACGTTGAACAAACGCATAATGCTCAAAAGCATATTTTCATCCCATTTGGGCGAGGCAAAAAAGTAGGTAAGGCGGTCGATTAGGATATTTTTATTCACCAAAATTGCTCCAGCAAAATACGAAGCCCGAAAATTATTCAAGACTTGTTCAAAAGAATCAACCTCCAAAACCGATGATACATCTGGACGATTTTTGATTTGCAAATACTTATATCCCAACTCTCTGCCGTAGGTAAAAGCCTTTTGCTCGGTACTGAGGTTATCGTTAATCATCAACTTATTTTCTTTCGGAACATACACTGAGCGAATATTAACCAAATCTGGATATTCTTCTTTGGAAAATTCTTCGAGTTGGTAGCCGTAAAAATTTTGCAGAATATCACCCAAAAGTTTTTCATTGGGTGAAGTGGTGGGCGTAATGTCAAAGAGTTTGCGGAATTGTTGGGCAGATTCCTCCAAATCCTCAAAATAATTATCGTACATCTCTTGATATGACCGCAAAACCGAAAAGTAAAACTGTTCGACCCGCATATCATAATTCCGACTGATTTCGATAATGGTACTGATAAAAGCACTAATTTTTGCGGGAGCTTCCGACATCAATTCGATAAAATCAGAAGGTTCTACGCCAAAAATCTCCAGGGGCAATTCATTCAGAATATTAGAATTGAGTAGTTCGGCAATGGGTTCTAATTGCTTGCTGAGTTTGAGCGAAACCAAAGAATCATAATCAATGCCAAAGGTTTCCGACAAAGCCATAATTTTATCCGTTTTGGGATATTTTTTTCCCTTTTCTATTTCATTTAGATACGAAATTGAAAGGTTAGACTTCTCCGCTACTTCGCTCAATGAGAGTTTTTTATCGAGTCTCAACTGTCTAATTTTCAGACCGAAGATTATCTTTACTTTATCGCTATTTACGCTCATGACTGTCTTGTTTTTATACAAATCTACATATTAATCTTATCAACAAGGTAATAATTTTTGATTAAGCGAATTTTCGCTTTAAAAAAATGTACTCATTTTCTAAATCTCCTAATAAACAGTTGAACATTTCAAAGATTTTTCATAAAAGCATATCATTTTTTAAAGAATATTGCATTAATTTTATATTTAGCGAAATTTCGCTTGTTTTATATTTTTCGCTTTATTATGTTTGTGTCAGAAATCAGAAAGAAAAAATAATACTATATGAACACAGTCAAATCCATCCAAGGGGTAGAGATATTGGGAGAAATATCGCCACAGTTTTCAGAAATATTAACAGATGATGCCGTAGTTTTTATTAGAGACTTGCATCGAATGTTTAATAATCAAAGGAATACCCTTTTGCAAAAACGTAAAGACCTTCAGCAAGAAATTAATGAAGGCAGAAAACTTGATTTTCCTAAAAATACCTCCGCTATTAGAGATATTGATTGGATAGTAGCTCCAATCCCTTCCGACCTTCAAGACCGACGAACCGAAATTACTGGACCCGTAGATAGACGTATGGTTATCAATGCTTTGAACTCAGGAGCAAAGGTATTTATGGCAGATTTTGAAGATGCTAATACGCCCACTTGGCACAATGTAATGGAAGGGCAAATCAATTTGCGTGATGCCATCAGAAAACAGATTGACTTTGTGGCTGATAACGGCAAAGCGTACAGTTTGAACCAACAAGTAGCGGTGTTGAAAGTTCGTCCAAGAGGCTTTCACATGGTCGAGAGACACGTAATCATTGACGGAGAGCCTATTTCAGCCTCCATTTTCGATTTTGGCTTGTATTTTTTTCATAATGCTTGGGAATTGATAAAAAGAGGAAGTGGCCCCTATTTTTATCTACCAAAACTTGAAAATTCACAGGAATCAAAACTTTGGAATGAGATTTTTGTCGCATCGCAAGAAGCCATCGAAATGCCGAGAGGAACTATCAAAGCAACCGTGTTAATCGAAACTATTACGGCAGCTTTTGAGATGGACGAAATACTTTATTCGCTCCGTGAACACATTGCGGGGTTAAATGCGGGACGTTGGGATTATATTTTTTCTTGCATAAAAAAATTCCATCGTTTCTCAAATTGCATCCTCCCCGACCGTTCGCAAGTAACGATGTCAGTGCCTTTTATGCGAGCCTACGCCAAATTATTAGTACAAACTTGCCACAAACGTAAAGCCCATGCCATCGGTGGAATGTCTGCGTATATTCCCAACCGTAAAGATGCCGCCGTCAATAAAATGGCTTTTGAAAAAGTAACCTCAGACAAAGAATTGGAAGCCTCAACGGGCTTTGACGGCACGTGGGTTGCCCATCCAGATTTAGTACCCGTTGCCTTGATTCCTTTCAATAAAGCATTAGGCGAAAATCCCCATCAGAAGCATATTATGCTTGAAAATGAGGTGATTGAGGCTTCGCAATTAACGGATTTTACCATCGAAGATTTCTCCATTACCGAAGCAGGAATCAGGATGAATATACAAGTAGGGATTCTTTATATTGAGTCGTGGTTGAGAGGTGTTGGGGCGGCGGCAATCCACAATTTGATGGAAGATGCCGCTACTGCCGAAATTTCAAGGGCTCAATTGTGGCAATGGTTGCACCACAAAGCTAAAACCTATTATGGCGTAACGATTGACATTTCAATGTACAAATTTTTATTAGCCGATGAGATTCAAAAAATCAAGTATTTGGTGGGCGAAGACAACTATTTTAACGGAAAATTCTTTGATGCTATCAACCTTTTTGACAAGTTGGTAACTCAGAAGAAATTCGATTTATTCCTCACCACCGATGCCTACGAGACCCTTTTAGCCAAAGAAGAGGCAATGGCAGAATTAGTTTAAAGCAAAAATTCAAGCATTTATATAACATTATATCGAAACAAAATCATGAAAATCACGAAAGAGGATAGAATCCAACAATTAATAACTGACTGGACTGTTAATCCACGCTGGAAAGGTGTTGAACGCCCATATACTGCCGAAGACGTAGCCAATTTGGCGGGTTCTTATCAGTTTGACTACAGCATTGCCCGCATGGGTGCAGAACGCCTTTGGGAACTTTTGCATACTGACGAGTGGGTAGCGGGTTTGGGAGCATTAACGGGAAATCAAGCCGTTCAAGAGGTTCAGGCGGGTATGAAAGCCATTTATTTGAGTGGTTGGCAAGTAGCAGCAGATGCTAATCTTTCGGGAAATATGTACCCCGACCAAAGTTTATATCCTGCCGATAGCGTACCAAATGTGGTGAAAAAAATTAACAATGCTTTGTTGCGTGCCGACCAGATTCAGTCGATCAGTAAAGATGGTGATATTCACTGGATGGTGCCAATTGTGGCGGATGCCGAAGCGGGTTTCGGGGGAAATCTAAACGCCTTTGAGTTGATGAAATGGATGATTGAGGCGGGAGCATCGGGCGTGCATTTTGAAGATCAATTGTCTTCAGCAAAAAAATGTGGACACCTTGGCGGAAAGGTTTTAGTACCCACGCAAGAAGCCATTAATAAATTGGTTGCGGCACGTTTGGCGGCGGATGTTTTGGGTGTGCCAACGTTGGTAATTGCCCGTACTGATGCCGAGGCAGCAAATTTGATTACTTCGGATATTGACGAAAGAGATGTTCCTTTTGTGGATTATGAAAAAGGAAGAACGCCCGAAGGATTTTATCACGTAAATAATGGCTTGCGACAGGGAATTGACCGTGGTTTGAGTTATGCACCTTATGCAGATTTGATTTGGATGGAAACGGGCAATCCAGATTTGGCAATGGCTAAGGCTTTTGCCGAAGGAATTCATGCGGTTTATCCAGGAAAAATGTTGGCATACAACTGTTCGCCATCATTCAACTGGGCGAAATTTATGGACGAAAAACAAATGGAAACTTTCCGTGAAGAATTGGCAGCGATGGGTTATAAATTCCAATTTATCACATTAGCTGGTTTTCATGCCTTAAACACCGCCATGTTTGAGCTTTCGTCTGATTATGTAGCCAATGGAATGGCTGGTTTCTCGAAATTACAGCAACGTGAATTTGCCTTGCAAGCCAAAGGTTTTAAAGCTATCAAGCACCAAGCCTTTGTGGGAACTGGATATTTCGATGCGATTCAGAATACGGTAACTGCGGGGCTGTCATCTACTGGAGCATTAAAAGGCTCAACCGAAGAAGAGCAATTTCATTAAAATGTGGGTTTTTAGGAATGCAAAAAGCTTGCTCACGTTGTGTAGCAGGCTTTTTTATTTCATAGCTATCGGCATTCAGCGGTCAGCTTTCGTCAAAATACTTAATTCTACTTTGGCACTCTAAGATTCAGTCAAAGTTTTACAAAAACCTAAAAACATAGCACTATTTTAATATTTTAGTGTAAATGTATTATTTAGCGAAATTTCGCTTGTTTGTTACATTCCGCAAATATACCTTTGTAACACCAAATAAGAATAAGCAAAATGTTATCTTTTTAAACATTAAAAATCGAATAGTATGAAACACGACATTCTCACGGCTGACCTTAGCAAAACTGCCAAACAAACCGTCAATCATCCCATTTTGAAATTTCACCCTAATATTCACTTGAATCTACGAGTATCTTCTTTAGTTGAAGAAGCTTTAAGGAATGGAGAAGGCACGCTAACCGATACGGGTGCATTTATGTGTGATACGGGTAAATTTACAGGACGTTCACCCAAAGATAAATTTACGGTTTATGACGACAAAACCGCTGAAACAGTGGCTTGGGGTGAAATCAATCAGGCTTTTGAGCCAGAGAAATTTGAGGCTTTGTATCAGAAAATGTTGGATTTTGCGAGTAGAAAAAAACTTTATGCTCGTTATATGTATGCCTGTGCTTCGGAGCAATTCCGAACCAATATTTTGGTGGTAAATACTTCGGCTTGGCATAACTTGTTTTGTAATCACCTTTTCCTTCGTCCAACAGCCGAAGAAATAGAAAATTTTGAACCAGAATGGTTAATTCTGAATATACCAGAATTTGAAGCCGACCCTACTGTTGATGGTACTCGCCAAGCCAATTTTACCATCATTGATTTTACTAAAAAAATCATTTTGATTGGTGGCACGGGCTATGCTGGCGAAATGAAAAAAGGGATTTTCACGGTCTTGAATTATATTTTACCCCAAGAAAAAAAGGTGCTTTCTATGCACTGTTCAGCTAATATTGGCAAAGATGGCGATACTGCTTTGTTCTTTGGATTGTCGGGAACGGGCAAAACAACGCTTTCTGCCGACCCGTACAGAAAGTTGATTGGAGATGATGAACACGGCTGGTCTGATACTGAAGTTTTTAATTTTGAAGGCGGTTGTTATGCCAAAGTTATCAACCTCAGTGAAGAACAAGAACCCGAAATTTTTGGAGCAATTCGTTACGGAACGATTTTGGAAAATACCAGATTTATAAATGACTCAAATACCGTAGATTACGCCAATCATAGTGTTACAGAGAATACCAGAACAGCTTACCCCATTAATTATATCCCAAACATTGCCAAGCCGTCAATCGGAATGTCTCCGAAAAATATTTTCTTCCTTAGTGCGGATTCTTTTGGGGTTTTACCTCCCATTTCAAAACTAAGCGTTGAACAGGCAATGTACTATTTTTTATCAGGATATACTGCCAAATTAGCGGGTACAGAAATGGGCGTAAAAGAACCACAGGCTACGTTTTCGGCTTGTTTTGGGGCAGCATTTTTACCCCTTGCTCCTAAGAAATACGCTGAATTGTTGGGTAAAAAAATCAATTCTGGTGATGTGAAAGTTTGGTTGGTCAATACAGGCTGGTCGGGTGGTGGTTTTGGCGTTGGTTCACGCATAAAAATTGCTTATACCCGTGCCATGATTCGGGCAGCCTTGAATGGTGATTTTGAAGGAATTTCATTTCATACGCACGAAATATTCGGTTTAGCCATGCCAGATAAATGCCCGAACGTACCCGAAGAGATTTTGAACCCACGCAATACTTGGGAAAATAAAGAGCTATATGATGAAAAATCTATCATGTTGGCAAAACTATTTGAAGAAAATTATCGAAGAATATGACAACACACGACTCACTCGGTTTGCCCGTTGGCACAACGCTCGACCGCTTTATTATTAGACAACAAGAAGCTTTCCCGTATGCAACGGGAGAGCTTTCTCAGCTTTTGCGTGATATTGCATTGGCATCCAAAATCATCAATCGTGAAATTAATCGAGCGGGTTTGATTGATATTACGGGCGGCTTTGGGCAAGACAATGTACAAGGCGAAGCCCAACAAAAATTGGACATCATCGCCAATATTCGCTTTATCAGAGCTTTGGTAAATGGCGGAGAAGTAGTGGGTATTTTATCGGAAGAAGACGATGAAATTATCCAAACGGGCAAACTTAATGCGAAATATATAGTAGCGATGGACCCCTTGGACGGTTCGTCAAATATTGATGTGAATGTGTCCATTGGTACTATTTTCTCAATTTATCGCCGTGTTAGCCCCATCGGAACACCCGCTACCGAAGCCGATTTTTTGCAAGGCGGCAGAAAACAAATTGCGGCTGGATATATTCTTTACGGTTCATCCACTATCATGGTTTATACTACAGGCAAGGGCGTAAATGCTTTTACGTATGAAAACTCTTTGGGCGAATATTTTCTTTCTCATGCCAACATAAAAATGCCTTCGGACGGTAAAATATACTCCGTAAACGAAGCCTATTTCCATGATTTCATGAATCCTGTAAAGGAATTTATTGAAGCTATGCGGAATAAATCGGGCTGTATGGCTCGTTATATTGGCTCATTGGTGGGAGACTTTCATCGGAATTTATTAAAAGGAGGCATCTATCTTTATCCACCCACCCGCAAGGCAAAAGATGGCAAATTAAGGCTTTTGTATGAATGTTACCCCCTTGCCTACGTAATAGAACAAGCAGGAGGAAAAGCCACCAATGGCGAACAAGATATTTTGGATATTACACCCCATACCGTCCACCAAAGAAACGTAATTTATTTGGGTTCAGAGAAGTTGATGGAAGAATTAGAATCTAAAATAAATAAATCTAATGAATTGATTATTAGGCAATTGGAGAAGGGATTGTGATAGTGAAATTGTTTTAAGTGTAACACGGACAGCCTTGTCCTTAGTCAAAAATATTTTATTTGATTACGGACAAGACCGTAAATATTATATTTTAACGCAAAAATGGTTAATATTGTGTAGATAAATCACAGCAAAATGTTACAAAAAGTTAGCATACAGAATTTTAAGAGCCTAAAAGACGTAACGCTCGAACTCCAAAAAGTCAATCTTCTCATCGGTCCAAATAATTCGGGGAAGAGTAATTTTTTGAAGGCGTTGGAGAGAGTAAAATGGTTAGGTTTTGATTATTCAAAATATCTTGAAGAGGTAGAGATTTCATCAGATTTGAACGTACAAGAAGCCACAAATCTTGACTCAATAATTAGCAAGAATGATTTTTTCTTAAAAATTGAGAGAGAAAAAATGATTTTTGAATGTACTATTTCTCTTTATTCAGGAAACGGATTGTATTCTTCATTATTTGAATTAACTAATAATCGGGTGTTTCGTGTTGGTGCAAATGTAACTTCTTTTGGTCCTCCGAAAGAAGTGAATTGGTCTAAAAATAAGTTTTGGACTAATGATCCGATTGACGGAGAAGACCAACTTTTTCACGACACAAGAATATGTAATTCTTTAAATATGTTCCTTGAAAATTTACAGATTTACAAATCAGACCCTAATAAATTACAAAAACCTTTTCCTATATTACCAAATCAATCATTTGTAAATAACGATGCGTCAAATCTAATTGCTTTTTTTGATACACTCAGGGACGAATATCCTGAAAATTTCAAAGCAATTGAAAACGACTTAAATAAATGTATTCCAGAATTGTCGGGACTTAGATTTGAAAATGTAGAAGTAACAAAAGATGATGATTTATTTAAAATCTACGGAGATAAAACATTCAAAAGATTAGGTCTTTACGATAAAAATAACAAAATAACTTATTGGGCAGATGAACTCTCTGAGGGAACTTTATATTTCCTCGCTCTCCTCTGTATAGTTCATCAACCCAATCCACCCAAATTATTATTGTTGGAAGAACCCGAAAAAGGAATTCATCCAAGACGGATTCATGAGGTAATGAAATTTATTTTTCAGTTGACGGAAGATAAAGATATTCAAGTGATTATGACTTCGCATAATGAACATGTTTTAGAAGAATTTGCCCTTATTCCAGAAGCAGTTTTTATTTTTGATAAAGATGAAGAAGGTGCTACGTTTGTAAAAAACTTGCAAAAAGATGTAATTGAGCCTGATACCCAGAAGGCAAAAGAATTTGGAATTGAGCCTATTGATTATACTGATAGAATAGGAGAAAATTGGTTTATGGGATTGATGGGAGGTGTACCCGCATGAGTAAGAAATTGACCTATACCTTGCTTGGCGAAGGATTCGCTGAGTATGCTTTTTTAAAAATTTATCTTGAAAGAATTGTAGCTGAAAAAAATGTTAATATTCAAGTAGTTTCCAGTAAGTTGATGAAACCCAGTGGGGGAAAATCAAGTGATTCAAAGGTATTAGCAAATATTAAAAATCTTTGTTTAAAATCGTTTGTGAGTAGAAATGACATTCAACTATTCATTGCAGGTATAGATTTAGACCAAACCGACAATGACCCTAATTTACCAAAACATAAGGCTCGCATCAAAGAAATAACGGATAATTTAGGAAAAAAATTATACGACCAATATCACAATAAAATTATTCTTTTTGTACCTATTCAAGCCATTGATTATTGGATTTTATATCAGCATTATCGCTTGAAAATGAGATAAAGTCTGCCAGTAATTCATTGGAGTCTGTTAGTATAAATGATACCAAGAAAAAATTGTATGGGACAAATATCAACCAAACAAAAATCGAAGGAATAGCAA
>JANPGQ010000484.1:0-19392 GCA_031423975.1 Cytophagales bacterium
AGGGAAAGACCAATATTTTACCGTGAAATATACCAACGGACAGGGACATTGCAATTTTACAGCTTCTCAAACAGCGAAGGCTTTCGATGAATTGAGAAACTGGGTAAAAACGAGTGTAAAAGCAAAGGCGGGATTTATTGAGTAATATTTTTTATCTAAAAAATTATCAAATTGCAAAATCAAATTTTAAAAATAGAAATTCCGAATACGCTTCAAATAAGCATTGAAGACAATATCTTATTGATAGGATTGAACCGACCAGAAAAACGCAATGCCTTTAATGATGAATTGATATTAGGTATCGAAAAAGTATTTTCAAACATTCCTGAGGGCATAAAATGTGCCGTTATTTATGGAATTGGGAAACACTTTTCAGCGGGTTTAGACTTATCAGAATTATCAGAAAGAGATGCCGTTCAAGGGTTGTATCATTCCAGAATGTGGCATCGGGTTTTGGAAAAAGTACAATTTGGTACTGTGCCAGTAGTGGCGGTTTTGCATGGTGCAGTAGTGGGTGGAGGATTAGAATTGGCTTCGGCTTGTCATATAAGAGTGGCGGAACAAAGCACTTTTTATGCCCTTCCCGAAGGACAACGGGGCATTTTTGTGGGTGGAGGAGCGTCAGTAAGAGTACCAAAATTGATTGGCATGGCTCGCATGACGGATATGATGATGACGGGCAGAGTTTACAAAGCCGAGGAAGGTGAAAGAATCGGGATGGCTCAATATTTAGTAGAAGAAGGCGAAGGATTGGCGAAAGGAAAAGAATTGGCACAAAAAATTTCTTCAAATGCAGGAATGACCAATTACGCATTGATGCACATCTTGCCCAAAATTGTAGATTCTTCCCAAGACCAAGGTCTGATGCTTGAAAGTCTGACAGCTGCAATTGCCCAAAATGCCCCCGAAGCCAAAGCAAGATTAAAGGATTTTTTGGAGGGAAGAGCTAAGAAAGTGGGAGAATAAATTACGCTTAAACAAATATAAAATGCACTTTAAAGAATCTCCATTTTTATTCATAAAAACTCAAACAATTGATATTCAGAAAAATGAAACATCTGATGGGGTAATTTATCTGAAATCTTCAACTGAACTTGAATCTCGCCCTTTTCGGATGACTGAAAGGCTAATCCATTGGGCAAAAAATAAGCCAAAAACTGTTTTTTTAGGACAACGTAATGAAAATAATGAGTGGCAAACAATTAATTACAAAGAAACTTACGAAAAAGTCAGGAGCATCGCTCAATTTCTTATTCATCAAGGAGTTACGCCCGAAAAACCCATAGCTATTTTATCTGAAAATAGTATTGAACATGGCCTTTTAGCCTTGGCAGCTTTGCATATTGGTGTGCCTTATTCATCAATTACCCCCGCTTATTCTACCAATAAATCCAACGATTTTTCAAAATTAAAACACACCATTGACCTCCTTACACCAAGTATTTTGATGATTTCGGGCGGAGAATCCTTTGAAAATGCTTTGTCAGAAATTGCCGAAGATAGATTAGTAATTTACACAAAAACAGCTCCCAGAGGTGATTATCAAGGTATTTCTTTTAAACAAATTTGTGAAACTGAACCAACTGAGGCAGTAGAAAATGCTTATAATTCACTTGTGCCTGAAACCATTGCCAAAATCTTATTTACTTCTGGCTCAACGGGTTTGCCGAAGGGAGTAATCAATACGCACCATAATATTACGACTAATTGGCAACAAATTGTTCAGACTTTCCCAATCATGAAAGATGGATTTGAGTTAATAGATTGGTTGCCGTGGAATCACACTTTTGGAGGAAATCATAATTTTGGATTGACTCTTTTCAATGGTGGTTCTTTATATATTGATGAAGGAAATCCAACGCCACAAGGCATTAAAAAAACCGTTGAAAATCTAAGAGACCGTTTACCCACTATTTATTTTAACGTTCCCAAAGGTTTTGAAGAATTAATTCCGTATCTGAGGGCAGATGAAGATTTGAGAAAAAGGTTTTTTAGTAAATTAAAGATGTTATTTTATGCGGGTGCGGGAATGCCTCAGCACGTATGGGATGCGTTGGAAGAACTTTCTTTTGAAACTACGGGCAAACGCCTCTTGATTTCATCGGGTTTGGGTTGCACCGAATCAAGCCCATCGGCATTATTTAATACCACTTTTGGGAGTTTCGCAGGAATGTTGGGTGTGCCAGTGGCTGGTTTAGAACTAAAATTGATTCCCAACGGAGGAAAATTGGAAGTTCGTTTCAAGGGTGAAAACATCATGCCTAATTATTGGCGAAATGAAGAAGCAACCGCCAAAGCCTTTGACGAAGAAGGTTTTTATATTACGGGCGATGCCTTGAAATTTGTAAATCCAGAAGACCCCAACGAAGGCATGATTTTCGATGGAAGAATTGCCGAAGATTTCAAATTAAATACGGGTACTTGGGTAAGCGTTGGTACATTGCGAGCAAAATTTATTGAAGCAGGCAATGGCTTTATTCAAGATGTAGTCATTACTGGACATGATAAATCTTTCATCGGAGCAATCGTTTTTTTAGAAATGGACTATTTGAAAACTCATTTTGGAATAGAAAATGCCTTTCACGAAGAAATAGCCTTGAATTCTGAAATTTCAGCCTACCTTGATAAAGTTATAGCAACGTTTAAAACACAAAGTACAGGCAGCTCGACATTTATCAAAAAAGCCATTGTTTCTCCTTTTACATTATCGGCTGAAAAAGGAGAAATAACCGATAAAGGTTCAATTAATCAACGAGCAGTTTTAGGAAATAGGAAAGAAATTGTAGAAACAATTTACCAATAATCAAATATGAATATTCAACGTAAAACATTCCTAATAACAGGTGGAGCATCAGGGTTAGGACTCGCTACTGCCCAAATGATAATAGAAAATGGCGGGAATGTAGTCATTTTAGATATTAACGAAGAAGCTGGCAAGAGTGTAGAAACGGATAAAATTTTATTCGTAAAAACCGATGTTAGTAACGAAGAACAAGTTCAAAATGCCATTGATTTAGCGATAAAAACCTTTGGAGGTTTGCATGGCGTATGCAATTGTGCGGGAGTAGGTCCTGCCCAAAGAGTTGTGGGTAAAAATGGACCTCATTCCTTAGATTTCTTCTCGAAAGTGGTCAGTATTAATCTTATTGGTACTTTTAATGTCATTCGGTTGGCTACCAATGTGATGCAAAACAACGAACCCAACGAAGACGGCGAGCGTGGCGTAATTATCAATACAGCCTCGGTTGCCGCTTTTGATGGACAAATCGGACAAGCAGCATACGCTGCCTCAAAAGGGGGAATTGTTGCCATGACACTTCCCATTGCCCGTGAATTAGCCAAAATGGGCATTAGAGTTATGACCATAGCCCCAGGTATTTTTGAAACGCCTTTATTGGCATCTTTACCCCAAGAGGCACAAGATTCTTTGGGAAAACAAGTGCCGTTTCCACCCCGTTTGGGTCGCCCGTTTGAATATGCTAATTTGGTAAAACATATTGTTGAAAACATGATGCTTAACGGCGAAGTGATTCGTTTAGATGGAGCAATCAGGATGGGAGCAAAGTAGGTTTATATTATACATTAATTATTTAAAAACAATCATAAAAAGAAATGAAACTTCCTTTCCGTGCCGACCATGTGGGCAGTTTATTAAGAACTCCCGAAGTAAAAGAAAACCGTTTGAAATGGAAAAACGGATTGATTTCTGCCGAAGAATTGCGTGAAATTGAAAATATTGGCATTTCCGAAACCGTCAAGAAATTAGAATCAACGGGAATGAAATCTATCACCGATGGTGAATTTCGCCGTGATTATTTTCACCTTGATTTCCTGAAAGAATTAGCGGGCGTTACCGTAACGGGTGGCATTGATGCAAACCCAAATGCTAAGGTAGCCGAAGACGGATTTACACCACCTAAATTGAGTGTAACTGGTAAATTAGCTCACGTAAAAGATATTCAAGTGGCTGATTTTGAGTTTCTTAAATCGATAACAACCCAAACGCCAAAGGTTTCGATTCCTTCACCAACGATGGTGCATTTTAGAGGTGGACGTAAATCAATTGATATCAATTCATATCCAGATATGGACGAATTTTTCCATGATTTATCCAATGCCTATAAACAAGAAATTGACCGTTTGTATCAATCGGGGCTACGTTATTTGCAATTAGATGATACTAATTTGGCTTATCTTTGCGACCCCAAAATGCGAGCCGCCGCCCTTGAACGTGGAGAAGACCCTAATGAATTACCAAGAACTTACGCCAATTTAATAAATTCGGTAATTGATGGTCGTCCAAAAGATTTGACTGTTGGCATTCACCTTTGTCGTGGCAATTATCGTAGTACATGGTTTGCCGAAGGTGGTTACGAACCCGTTGCCGAAATTCTTTTTAACTCCATCAATGTGGACGGTTATTTCTTGGAATATGACGATGAGCGTTCGGGTGATTTTGCTCCATTGCGTTTTGTTCCAAATAATAAAAGAGTGGTTTTGGGGATTATTTCCTCAAAAGTGAAGGAATTAGAAAATATGGACGATTTATGCAAACGAATTGACGAAGCCGCTAAATATATGCCTTTGGAAAATATGTGTGTAAGTCCGCAATGTGGTTTTTCTTCAACGCATCACGGCAATGACATGACACACGATGACCAATGGAGAAAGATGGAATTGGTAGTAAATACTGCCATTAAAGTTTGGGGCGAAGCGTAAAATAATTTAAACAGCTTCTTAAAGTAAAAACACATAAATTACCAAAAACAATGACAACAAGAAGAGAATTTCTTAAAAATACTTCACTTTTAGCCACAGCAGCAACAGTTTCGCCTTTATCAGAAATAATGGCAAATTTGAAGAAAGAAAACAAATTGGGCATTCAACTTTTTTCAATTCCCAAAATGCTTTCGGAAGACTATTTAGGTGGAATCAAAATGCTTCAAAAGTTGGGGTATAAAGAACTTGAACTTTTCGGACCTTTTCCTTTTAGTGCCGACAGTGCAAAAAAAGGCTGGGAAGCAGCGGGTAAAATGTTAGGTTTTTCTGGAAGTGGATATTTTGGTAAATCAGCCAAAGAAGTAAAAAAAATACTTGCCGACCACGGTATGAGTAGCCCAGGAACGCATTCAGACCTTGATACTTTGGAACAAAATATGGGTGCATTGGCAGAAGCATCTCATATTTTAGGACACAAATACGTTACACTTCCTGCTATTCCAGACGACCGCCGTAAAAACTTAGATGATTATAAGCGTATTGCTGAATCATTTAATAAGATTGGTGCAGAAGCCAAGAAAAACGGTATTCGTTTTGGTTATCATAATCATGGATATGGCATCAAACCAATGGACGGACAGATTCCACTCGAAATCATCTTGAACAATACTGACCCTAACTTGGTGTTTTTTGAAATGGATATTTTCTGGACGACCTGTGGGGGAGCCGACCCTATTGAGCTTTTAACCAAATATCCAAATCGCTATAAGATGCTTCACTTGAAAGACATGAAAGAGAAAAAGCAATTTGCGGGCGACGGTGGCGGTATGCAAGATTGGATGCCAATGTTTTCGTTGATGGCATCGGCTGGTGATGGGGTACTCGATTTAAAGGGAATTGTAAAAAAAGCCAAAGAAGTAGGCGTTGAGCATTTCTTTGTTGAACAAGATATGGTTTCAAATCCACAAGTGGCATTGAAACGTAGTTCAGACTTTTTGATAAGCAAAATTTAAAAAACGATTGTCATTTGATGTATAAAAAAAATATTATTACTCATCACATTTCAATTATCAGTCATCACTTGGAGTACATTTGCCCAAGAAAAACTGCTATTTGGCGTAGCCTATTATGACGAATATATGTCTTATGAACGTCTTGAAAAAGATGTAAAAATGATGCAAGAAACGGGCATAAACGTAGTGCGTATTGCAGAATCTACTTGGGGAACTGTAAAAACGCAAGACGATGTGTTTGACTTTTCGCATATCGACCTTGTGTTTAATGCTATGAACAAAGGGATTCTGGGTTACTCAAAAGTGAAATACGCAAAAAAGGGAAACGTATTGCTTTCAAATCAAGCTATTGCGACAGGCTCTATTGTTGAACTGGAAGCATGGGGCGTGAAAATTGTTGAAGAAGATTAATAAAATACTGTCATGATAGATATACAAAAAATCACTGCCATTGATGTTCATACGCACGCAGAGGTGTCATGTTGCCAACCGCACGATGATTATCGGTCGGAATTTGATGTGGCTTTTGCCAAATATTTCAAATCAGATAAACGCCCTACGATGCAAGAAACTGCTGATTTTTATCGTGATATAAACATGGCTTTGGTGATGTTTACGATTGATTCTGAGCATGAAGTGGGCAAAAAACGGATTCCTAATATTGAAGTGGCAGAATGTGCTTTGAAAAACGATGATGTGATGATTGCTTTTGCGAGCATTGACCCACACAAAGGGCGAATGGGAGCGAGGGAAGCCCGTGATTTAATCGAAAATTATGGTGTAAAAGGCTTCAAATTTCATCCAACAGTACAAGGTTTTTATCCTTACGATAAAATGGCGTATCATCTTTACGAAGTAATTGCGGAGTATAAATTACCCATGCTTTTTCACTCGGGACATTCGGGATTTGGCTCAGGTGTGCGTGGTGGTGGCGGCTTACGTTTGGAGTATTCAAATCCGATGCACTTAGATGATGTGGCGATTGATTTTCCTGATTGTCCCATTATTATCGCTCATCCAAGTTGGCCCTGGCAAGACGAAGCCCTTTCGGTAGCCATGCACAAACCCAATGTTTATATTGATTTAAGCGGTTGGTCGCCCAAGTATTTTCCAGCCCAATTGGTTCAATATGCCAATACACAATTGAAAACAAGAATTTTATTTGGAACAGATTTTCCCTTAATTACGCCAGAAAGATGGTTGAAGGATTTTGAAAATGCTGGTTTTAAGGAAGAAGTAAAACCGCTGATTTTGAAGGAAAATGCGATTAGAATGTTGGGGTTGAAATAAGATTAATTCTTCCGAAAATCACTCGGACTAATCCCCGTCTGTTTTTTGAAAACTCTTGTAAAATAGGCAGGGTCTTTGAAGTTTAAAAAGTAAGAAACCTCTGATATTGAGTAACTTGTGTTTAATAAATACTTTTTGGCTTCATTAATTAAATAATCTTGTACAATCTGCAAGGGTGATTTCTGCACTAAACTTTGGCAAATTCTATTCAAATGAACTGCCGTGATATTCAACTCATTGGCATAACTTTCAATGGATTTAGATTCCTGAAAAGACTGTTTTATACTTTTCTGAAATCCTTGAAAATAGCGTAGTGTCCGATTGTCGGAACTTGTTACCGATTCTTTGAGCGATATGCTAAAACGGTAAATATGGGTAAATAGCAAATGAAAAAGTGATTGTAAAACGCTCTGTTTCTCCATATTTTCATCGTATAATTCTTTCTGAATCATTTTCTCAAATAAGTTTATAGATTCAAATATTTTTGGATTATTGGTCAAATAAAGATGTTTTAATTGATTAATTTCTAAGAATATTTTGGGCGAATTTTTTAAAAGACTTTCCAAATAAGATTCAGAAAAAGTAATTACTTCCCCACAAATATCAGATTGAAAATGAAAGCCATGCAGTGTATTGGTTGGAATAGTGATAATGCAAGGGCATTGCAACGTAACTTCTTTGTTTTCAGAAACCAAAATACCTTCGCCCGACTGAATAATAAACAGTTGATATAAATCGGTGTGAAGATGCTCATTTATTTCCCAATCATACATCTTGCTCCGAGTCTCCAATGATTCAAAATGGATAAAATTCGATAATAATATCGAATTATTGTCTCCGTACAAGCCTTTATAATTGAGAAGTTTCTTTTGCATAAGATGTTTGATTTTTACAGGCTATTTTTACAAAAATTAGATAATAGATTATGTTTTGAGCTGCTAAATTAAATATTATGTTTAATTTGTACAAGTAATATTTTAATTTATCCAAGATATTTTTAAATTATCCCTACAATTTTGTATTGTTTTTAAGTTGATTTATTATTTATCCGATGAGCAACATTATTTATAACCAATTCGATAGAGAGGTACACCCTCCGTATTTAGATCCAGCGTATAAATCGACGATTTTGAGGTCGCCTTGTCAACCCTTGGTTGTCTTGAAACAGTCACTATCTGAACGGACGGGACCCGTTTTCGGTGATTTTAATTTGGGGGAATTTGACCATGATTTAACTAAAAATTCTATCGTAAATGGGCAACCTTTGGGCGAGAGAATCGTAGTGCATGGAAAAGTATTGAACGAAAATGGTCAGCCAATTCCTAATACTTTAATAGAAATTTGGCAAGCTAATTCATGCGGGCGTTATGTGCATAAAATAGATCAACACGATGCACCGCTCGACCCTAATTTTTTGGGTGCAGGGCGTTGTATGACCGATTCGGAAGGAAATTATAAGTTTTATACCATCAAACCTGGGGCATATCCTTGGGGAAATCATTACAATGCTTGGCGACCAAATCATATACATTTCTCTTTGTTTGGGGCAAATATTACCAACCGTTTAGTTACACAAATGTATTTTCCTGGCGACCCATTGTTGCAATATGACCCCATATTTTTAGCAGTTCCGCCCAAAGGTAGAGATTTACTGATTTCACAATTTGATTTATCTATTACCGAACCAAATTTTGCCCTCGGCTATCGTTTTGATTTTGTATTAAGAGGTAATAACCAAACACCCTTTGAAAACCAATAATTTCGATGTTCGATGTGAGGAATATCAAGCCAAATATCGAACACCGAATAATGAACATCGAAAAAATGAAACAGACCCCATCACAAACCGTAGGACCTTATTTTGCATACAGTCTTACGCCCGAACAGTATAAATATGACTTTGTTCAAATAATTGATAATAAGATGGTTGATATGTTAACACAGCCTGATGCTATTACTTTGGTTGGAAAAATTTTTGATGGCGAAGGAGTGGTAATACCCGATGCAATCATTGAAATTTGGGATGCTAAAAATCAGCTTTTTGGACGTTTTGGAACAGGAACAGACCCCGAAAACCGTTTTGTTTTTCAAACCTTAAAACCCGACTCTATTGAGGGGCAAGCACCTTACTTATCGGTTATTATTTTTATGCGTGGTCAGTTGATTCATAGCTATACTCGCATTTATTTTTCGGACGAAGAGGTTTTAAATGAACAAGACGAAACGCTTAATTCCGTTCCAACCAATAGAAAACATACTTTGATAGCTCAGAAAAATGGTAACGTTTTTACGTTCAATATTAATATGCAGGGCGAAAACGAAACGGTATTTTTTGAAATATAAATCACAAACCATTGGGACTTTATTCTGAAATATTTTATTCAACTGAAATCAATAAGCTTTTTTCTGAGGAAAAAAACATTGCTTTTATGCTTCGTTTTGAGGCTGTTTTGGCACAAGCTCAAGCTGAAAACGGTATCATCCCAACAGTGGCTGCCCAGATAATTTCAAATGTTTGTGAAGCCCAAATAATTAATATTCCTGATTTGAAATCAGAGATAAAATTAGGAGGAAATGCTGCGATTCCTTTGGTAAAACAACTTACTCGAATCGTAAAAAATAATGATGTAGAAGCCTCTAAATATGTGCATTTAGGAGCTACAAGCCAAGATGTGATAGATACTGCCACGGTCTTACAGATTAAAGATTACCTTGTTTGGCTTGATAAAAAACTAACGATATTAACAAAAATATTAGAAGAAACTACTGAGAACCACCGTAATACGTTGATGATTGGGCGGACGCTTTTACAACAAGCCCGCCCAATAACTTTTGGCTTAAAAACAGCGTATTGGTTAGTCAGGATTAGGCAAGTGCAAGAGCAATTGTCAGAAGCAAAAAAACGTACTTTGGTATTAACATTAGGTGGTGCAGTCGGCAGTGGCAATGATAATATCAGTAAAAAAGTACAACAATCAATGTGCTTATTATTGGACTTAGCTCCTCCATTAGTAACGGGAGGGAATGTTGAATTTGCTTCAATTTTAGGAATTTTGAATGGACACATTGCCAAGATAGCCAAAGACATTTCATTATTGATGCAAACCGAAGTAGGAGAGGTGTTTGAAAGGGCGGGTGAAGGCAAAGGTGGTTCAAGTACCATGCCGCACAAACGCAATCCCGTTACTTGTGCGGCAATTTTGGCAAATACCAACCGAACGCCAAATTTAGTGGCTTCGATGCTCTCGACAATGCCCCAAGAACATGAACGCTCTGCGGGTTTATGGCATTTAGAATGGGAGGTTTTGGAAGAATTGATGATGCTCACAGCAGGAACAGTAGAAAGAGGAATTGAATTGTTGGAAGGTTTAGAAGTGGATAAAAACCGAATGTTAGCCAATTTAGAAATCACCAAAGGACTCATTTATGCCGAGAATATTTCTCTGGCATTATCACCCAAAATTGGTAAAATTCAAGCCCATGAATTAGTTGAAAAAGCTTGTAAATCAGCTATTCAGCAAGGAAAATACCTAAAAGATGTACTACAAGAAATGAACATTGATTTGATCAATTTAGAAGATCTTTTCAAACCCGAAAATTCGATTGGAAATAGTTTGGAAATTATTGATGGGATTTTGAAAGACAATTAGCAAAATGCAAACAAACTATAAAATTCAAGGAACGCCCAACAGTCCAGTCTTAGTTTTTTCTAACTCATTGGGTTCAGAAATGATGATGTGGGACGAAGTTGTTCCGTATTTACTTCCGTATTTCCGAGTTTTACAATATGACACTCGTGGACACGGACGTAGCGAAGTAACCCCAGAGCCTTATACAATTGCTTTGTTGGGGCAAGATGTCATTGATTTATTAGACCAACTTAACATTCCAGAAGCCTATTTTTGCGGACTTTCAATGGGTGGATTAATAGGTCAGTGGTTAGGTTTGAACTATCCAAATCGTATCAAAAAACTAATTTTGTGCAATACAGGGGCAAAAATTGGTAACGATGAAAGATGGAACGGACGGATTGAAATACTAAAAACTCATGGAATGCAAGCCATTGTAGTGGACACGATGGAAAGATGGTTCACTGAAGATTTTAGAGCTGAAAATCCTCAACGAGTTGCCCAAACTCACGCCATGTTTTTACGAAGTAATGTAGAAGGATATTGTAATTGTTGTGCCGCCATTCGTGATGCAAATTTTAAAGAAGAGTTACAAAAAATATCGGTTGAAACCTTGCTAATTACGGGCGATGAAGACCCCGTAACTAATGTAGAACAAGCCGAGTTTATTGCTAATGAAATTCCAAATTCACATTTAAGAGTGCTTCATGCTCGGCATTTATCTGCTACCGAATTACCCCAAAAATTTGCAGAAACTATCATAGAATTTATTGCAGGACAGACAGTTTTTGAAAAAGGAATGCACGTCAGACGTACTGTTTTAGGAAATACTCACGTCGATAAAGCAAATGGAAATATAAACAGTTTTAATGCTGATTTTCAGGAATTTATCTCAAAATACGCTTGGGGGGAAATCTGGACTCGTCCCGAATTAGCCAAGCGAGAAAAGAGCTTGATAACGATGGCAATGCTCATTGCCTTGAACCGTCCCGCAGAGTTTAAAATGCACGTGAAAGCTGCATTTAATAATGGTGTAACCGTTGCCGAAATCAAAGAAGTAATTATGCAGTCCGCCATTTATTGTGGTTTGCCCGCTGCCAATGATGCCTTTCATTTGGCAATTGATGTTTTCAAAGAATTATCTATAAACTATTAACAAGATGAATCAGATTAAGACCAAAGTCGGTATTATCGGAGCTGGTCCTGCGGGATTAACCCTTGCTTTGATGCTTCAAAAAGATGGCATTAAATCAATTATTATTGAAAATAGAAGCCGTGATTATATCGAAAATCGAGTACGTGCTGGATTGCTGGAACATAACACAGTTGAGGTTTTTGATAGCCTAAATGTTTCTGAAAGATTGCATCAAGAAGGATTGGTTCATCATGGTTGTTTTATCAATTATAATGGTGTAAGTCAGCGGATTGATTTTGAAAAACATACGCACAGAGAAGTAACTATTTATGGTCAGCAAGAGGTGGTTAAAGACTTGGTGAAAGCTTGTTTAGAACGTAATATTTCTATCATTTTTGAAGCCGAAGCTACTAAAATTACCGACTTAGAAACCACCAATCCAAACATCTATTTTACCCAAAACGGAGAAGAAAATGTATTGACTTGCGACTTTGTGGGTGGTTGTGATGGTTTTCATGGATTGGCACGTAAAACCCTTCCGAAAGACTCTTATAAAGAATATAAAATTGAATATCCTTTCAGTTGGTTAGGAATTTTGGCGTATGCCGAACCCGCTTACGAAGAATTGATTTATGCTTATCATTCAAGAGGTTTTGCGTTGGCAAGTTTACGTTCACCCAAGGTGGTTCGTTTATATTTACAAGTTCCTAACGATGATTCCATTGATAATTGGACAGATGAAATGATTTGGGATGAATTGGACTTGCGTTTGGAAATGAAGGTCAATCGAGGAGAGATTTTTGAAAAAGGAATTACACCAATGCGTAGTTTCATGATTGATAATATGCAATTTGGACGAATGTTTTTGGCAGGAGATTCCGCTCATATTGTACCACCAACAGGTGCAAAAGGACTAAATTTAGCCATTGCGGATATTTATAATTTGGCAAAAGGATTTATAGAATTTTATGCCTCAGAAAAAGAAAATTTATTAAATAATTACACTAAAAAGTGCTTGGAAAGAGTTTGGCGAGTGCAGGATTTCTCAAATTTCATGACTTATCTCTGTCATAAACAAAGCGATGAAGGCAGTTTTGAAAGTCATTTACAAAAAGCAAAATTTGATTATTTAATGATTTCAGAAGCCTATCAAAAAACGATAGCGGAGAATTACGTAGGCTTGCCTTATGATGTGTTCAACTAATCAATAGAATTATAAAAAAATGAAACAAGTTCCGATTATAGATTTGCAAACCGCTGCCAAAATGGTTAAGGATGGTGATACATTGCTACAAGGCGGCTTTGGTATGACAGGAAATCCTGTTCACTTGATGCACGCATTGGCTGAAATTGGGACGAAAAACCTTACTTTTATTGGTAATAATACGGGCGAAGCAGGACTTGGCGGTGGTCGTTTATTGAGAAATGGACAACTCAAAAAAATGATTGGTTCATTTTTTACGTCCAATCCCGATGCCGTAAAAGCTGCCCAAAGCGGTGAAGTAGAATACGAACTTTTACCACAAGGCACACTTGCCGAAGCTATTCGTGCAGGTGGTGCAGGTATTGGAGGATTTTATACGCCAACATCAGCAGGAACATTAATTGCCCAAGGTCGTGAAACCAAAATTATTGATGGCGAAGAGCAAGTTTTTATCAAAGGAATTCGTGGAAATGTAGCCTTTATACGTGCTTGGAGAGCCGATACTGCAGGAAACTTACAGTACCGAATGACCGAAAATAATTTCAATAAAGCCATGGCAACTGCTGCCGATTTAGTCATTGCCGAAGTAGAGGAAATTGTTCCAGTCGGAGAAATTGCTCCCGAATTTATTCATACCCAAGGTTGTTTTATAGATTATTTGGTAGAAGCTAAAATTACCCTTGAAGATTTAGGTTCTTCGGCTTCGGTTTCATCTTCTAAAAAAGTGGATGAAAGTAGGATGAACATGGCAAGACGGGCGTTACAAGAACTACAAAAAGGTAATGTCGTAAACTTAGGCATTGGTATTCCGACATTAGTTGCTGATTTAATTACCGAAGAACATGGTGTAATTTTACATACAGAAAATGGAATGTTAGGCGTTGGGCCAGTTCCAACCGATGGCGGTGGAGCAATGGATTATCCCGTAAATGCAGGGAAAATACCCGTAACGGCTTTGAAAGGAAGCAGTTATTTTGATAGTGCTGATTCTTTTGCCATGATTCGTGGAAAACACATTGATGTTGCCATCATGGGCGGTTTAGAATGTGACGAATCTGCTAATTTAGCCAATTGGGCAGTTCCCAATAAACCACTTTTAGGCGTTGGCGGTGCAATGGATTTGGCAAAAGGAGCAAAGCGTTTAATCATCACGATGACGCATACCAATCCAAACGGTTCGGCTAAAATTGTGCCTTCTTGCATTTTGCCGTTAACTGCCGCAGGAGTGGTTGATATGATTATTACTGATTTAGCCGTTTTTGCTTATCCAGAAGGGAAATTGACTTTAATTGAGTTAATGCCGAATGCAACTTTGGAAGATGTAAGAGCAAAAACCAGTGCTATTTTTATTGAGAAATTATCTTAAACATGAAACAAGCATATATAATTGACGCAATCCGCACGCCTGTTGGTAGTTTTGGCGGAAGTTTATCACCCGTTCGGGCGGATGATTTGGCGGCTTTACCCATTAAAGAATTGGTGAAAAGAAACCCGAATATTCCTCTTGAAGCCATTGAAGACGTTATTTTGGGCTGTCATAATCAGGCAGGAGAAGATAATCGAAATGTAGCTCGAATGGCTTTGTTATTGGCTGGTTTACCCCATACCGTCCCTGGCGAAACGGTCAATCGCTTATGTTCTTCGGGAATGTCGGCGGTGATTCATGCCAACCGTGCCATCAGAGCGGGTGATGGTGATATTTTGATTGCTGGTGGTATGGAACACATGACTCGTGGACCGATGGTAATGTCAAAATCGGGAAAAGCATTTGGTGGCGATATGCAAATGTTTGATAGTAGCTTTGGGTGGCGATTTATTAATCCATTGATGCAAAAAATGTACGGTACCGACCCGATGGGAATTACGGCTGAAAATTTGGCTGAAATGTATCATATTTCAAGAGACGACCAAGATTTATTTGCCTATAATTCACAACAAAAAGCCTTTTCTGCTCAACAGAAAGGTATTTTGGCAGAAGAAATTGTAGCGGTTGAAATGGCGGATAAAAAAGGAAATATATCGCTTTTCAATCAGGATGAATTTATCAAAGGCAATACAACGCTCGAAAAATTAGCGGCATTAAGACCTGCCTTTAAAAAAGAAAACGGCACTGTTACGGCAGGGAATGCTTCGGGCTTAAACGACGGTGCAGCCGCCATGTTTATTGCTTCGGAAGAAGCTATTAAATTGTATAATCTCAGCCCCAAAGCAAGAATTGTAAGTTCGGGTGTGGTAGGAGTAGAGCCTCGAATTATGGGAATCGGACCCGTTACGGCATCACAAAAAGCTCTCCAAAAAGCCGGGTTAACCTTAGCTGATATGGACGTTATAGAATTTAACGAAGCCTTTTCAGCGCAATGTTTAGCCGTTTCTCGGAATTTAGGATTAGCAGATAATGACCCACGAATTAACCCCAATGGAGGAGCAATTGCCATCGGTCATCCCCTCGGAATGTCGGGAACAAGAATTATCCAAGCCGCTACCAATCAATTAATTAGAACCAATGGTCGCTACGCACTTGCCGCTATGTGTGTAGGGGTAGGCATGGGATATGCAGTGGTGATTGAAAGGGTTTAATTTTGAAATAAAAGCGTATTTCCTTCATAAAAAGCCATTTGAAAATTAATTCAAATGGCTTTTTTTTAATTTAATACCTTCTTAATATCCAGGATTTTGCGTTAAAGCTGGATTCAATACCATTGCCGCCGTTGGAATTGGGAAAATTCTACGAGTTGGGTCAGCATTGGTTTTGAAACCATAAGAGTCTTCATATTTTCCAAAACGTATCATGTCATTTCTGTGCCAAGATTCCCAAGCAAATTCACGACATCTTTCTGCGTAAATATCACTTAAAGTTACTGATGATGCATTAATTGAAGTTGTACGATTTGCTCTCAATTGATTATATAGTATCAATGCTGTTTCACCATTAGTTGCCGTTCCTCCACGAAGAATTGCTTCTGCTTTCATCAAAATAATATCTGAATATCTCAAAAATGGAACGTCATTATTTTGGTTTCTTGTTGTTGAGGTTGCATCTGGTAAAAACTTCACATTACGGTATCCCATATTCCATGCAATTTCATCATTCCCTGCATCAAAAGTCGCAACGTCTTGTCTCAATTCGATTTTTGGAGCAAGAGTTACTTGATACGTATAAGCCGCACTTCCATCGGCACCCGTATAGAATTGGTCATAACCTTTTTTGGTAGTTGTTACCGTTACTGGCGTTACACCGTCAGCCAAAAATTGAAGCCCCGTCAACCATTGCTTATTTCTGATGTCATTGGCATCATTGAAATTCACGTAAAATTCTGGCAAGGTACTTCTTGGCGCAGAAGGCGTAAATGGAATATTAAATTTCTTCACTTCCGAACGTGGTACATCATAACGTGCATGGTACATATTGCTGTTTGTTCCTGGTAAAGCTACTGCTGCGGCATCATAAGGAATCGCAAAAATAAATTCCTTCATTTGTGGGCCATTGTTTGGATAAAACATTTGTAGATAATTTGCACGAGTTTCAAGTGCATATTTTCCAGAAGCAATTACGGCATCACAAGCATCAATACAGTCTTTCACACGGGCAGTTCCTGTATAAACCTCAGCATTCAAATACATTTTTGCTAAAAGGGCATAAGCCGTATATTTCGTTGCACGACCATAAGTGGCGATGCTCACATCGGTACTTAAATCTGGTAAAGCGGCTTTGATTTCGCTTTCTATAAAAGCAAAAACTTGAGCTCTTGGCGTATTTGCTTTTGGCGTAAAATCACCATAGTCTGTATAAATTGGCACATTTCCGTACAAATCCATCATCATAAAGTACGCAATGGCTCGTACCATTTTCAACTCGGCAAGGTTATTTGCTTTGGTCGTTACTGTTGCAGGAATGGTTTTATCCAAAATAGAAAGTGCTTGGTTGGTAGTACCAATTACGTTGGATAACCACGACCACGTACTGTTTGTCCAACCGTGGTCTTTTGTCCAGCTATGGTAATGCAAATGACGATAATTTTGGTTATCAAACCAGTTTCCACCTCGGGCAGGCATGATTGATTCATCAGTTGATTCTGACTGCATAAACCAATATTCCAATGAGTAGTTTCCCCTCAAAGCAGCATACGGAGGACCAGATGCCTGAATAAATTGGGCAGTATTTTGAGGAAAAATATCGGGAGTTAATTCGGTGCTTATTGGCACTACTACATCATGGCACGAAGTCATCAAGCAAAGTGAAAGCACAAGACCTATATAAGTTGTTATCTTTTTCATGTTCTTATTGACAATTATTAGAATGATAGATTTACACCAAATAAAACGGTGCGAGTCTTAGGATAAAAGTTGTTTGAATCTACCCCAGGGGCTATTCCACCCTGATTTACTTCTGGGTCAATACCTGTATAACTTGTAATGGTAAGGGCGTTATTGACAGACATATATACACGAAGATTTTTAACATACTGACCAGTTTTCTTGAAATTATATCCCAAAGTTGCATTATCAACTCTGATATAACTTCCATCTTCCACAAAGCGAGATGAATATTTGAATGAGTTTACATCTAATTTATTTTCATTGGCTACGTCCACCAAAATATTGGTGTACTGAGCCGTGCTTGGTCTGAATAAATCTGCTCGAGTAGCATTGAAAATTTTGTTTCCGAAAACACCTCGGATAAATACATTAAAATCAAAATTACCGTAACGTATCGTGTTTGTCCAACCAATTAAGAATTTAGGTTGTGGACTTCCGATATACTTGTAGTCCGTTCCAATGGCAGGCGTTGTGGTTAATTCTCCTTTTGCATTTACATATTGTGAAACACCTTTGTCGTTTTTTCCAGCATATTCAAGCGAGAAGAATTGTCCCAATGGCATTCCATATTTCAAAATTTGTAGAGTGCTACCCGTCTGTCCTGAACCCTCTGGCTGTGTGGTACGGATTGAGTCGCCTCCTGCAAAAAGTGGATTTGAAAGACTGGTAATTTTGTTACTATTGCTGGCAAAGTTGATGCTCGTTGTCCAAGAAAATTTGTTATTTCTCACGGGTGTTGCCGACAATGAAACTTCAATTCCTTTGTTGCTCATGCTACCACCGTTTGAAATAATGCTTCCAACTGGTACTAAAATTGGGTCCACTTTATACGAATAAATCATACCTGTAGTGTTTTTGTCGTAAACCTCAACTGTACCATTCAATTTTCCTTTCAAGATACTAAAATCTACACCAATGTTTGATGTAGCTGTTTTCTCCCATTGCAAATCTGGGTTGGCAGCTTGCGTTGGTCCATAAGCCGCCGTTTGTACACCATTGTAATAATACGTACCCAAACTTCCCGACATAAATTGAGCTGTATAAGCGTTAAATCCAGATGAATTACCGGTTACGCCATAACTTGCTCTTAATTTCAAATCACTAAAAAACGATTGTTTTTCCATAAATGCCTCTTGGTTAACTCTCCAAGCAAGCCCAACCGATGGAAAATATCCCCATTGATTATTTACGCCAAAAACAGAACTACCATCTCTACGAACCGACCCTTGCACCAAATATTTGTCCTTGTAATTATAGTTCAAACGAGCAAAATCTGAAATCAAGCGAGTTTCTTGGTAAATACCATCCGCTCCAAAATTGACACGGTACGAAGAAATGGCATAAGGATTACTCAAAGCAAAGTTGTTGTATCCAATATTATCCACTGGGAAATTTGAACTGGATGCTTGAAAACCATCCCCAGCAATTCTTCCTTGCCAAGAATATCCTAAAACCATATTAACCGCATGGTCGCCAAACTCTTTATTCCATGATAAGAAAGTTTCTAATAATTTATTCGTGTTTTGGTACGAATTTCTCAAAGCCGAGCCATTTGTTCCAAAATTAAGCAACGAATGTACTTGTGGAGGTTCTGGATTATTATAAAAATTGGCACTATTGTATTTCGTGTAATAACTATCATAAGACTCTCCGTGAAGCGTCGTGAAGTTTTGGTAAGATAAATTTACGTTATAAGTCAAACCAAAAGGTAAATTTACTTGCGTAGTGAAAGCTGCCGTCAACACATTATTTTTGGTATTGTCTTGTGCATGAGCAATCATTGCCGCAGGGTTGAAATATCCTGTATTGGTAAAATTCTCAAAAAAAGTACCATCATCATTTTTCACGGGTGAAACGGGTAGATGGTTAATCATTTGCACCAAAACATTGTTACGAAGTGGCGTATTGTTTCCATTGCTATTTGAATTTGTTACCTGCAAACCAAACTTCACTTTGTCGTTCAAGGCATATTGTTCAAAAGCCAAACGAGCAATCACACGGTTCAATGAACTCCCTTGTAAAATACCTTGCTTGTCGGTATAATTCAAACTTGCACTGTATGTACTGTGGTCAGTTCCTCCACTG
>JANPGQ010000485.1:0-4886 GCA_031423975.1 Cytophagales bacterium
TTTTTAAACAAACATAAAGTTTTGGTTTGGCAAGAAGATAAATGAGCTGGAAAAGAATCCAAGGTTATTGCCCCCTCTGATTTCTTTAATAAATTCACAATTTGGGGAATGGATAAAATTTTTGTGGCATCAATAATTCTATCAGGATATTTTATTTTTAATCCATCCGATAACTGGCTATTGAATTCCGTAATTCCACAAATAACTAATTGAATATCAAAGTTTTGCAAAAAAACTAAATCAACAATTTTATACCAAAAATCAATGGTAATCATTCTTTCGGGATTTCCAGTTTCTGGAAAAATCATCAAGAATTTTGAGTTAGGTTTCAGCGATTCTGTTATGTCAAAATTGTTCAATACTACTGGTTCAATAGTATGACTGTTCACATTAACGCCAATATTTTTCAATCCCTGAACTTGAACATCAATGGTATGCGTACCGTTTTGAAGCAGGAAATATTCTTTGTCCAAAAAGCCCCCTAAGCCTCTTGTACCAAAGCCGCTTTTTTGTTGAATATTAAGAAAAGGGAGAATTTGATTAGCATTATAAGCAGAATATCGAAAATCAAAAGAATGAGAATATCTTTCGTTTTTTAGCAATTTAATTAGTGAAAAAATATCTTTTACATAGGTCAAATATTTATTGGTAAAAGAGATGGATTGGCGATTATTTTGAAAATGGTCAAGGTAAAATAGTTTATCGTAAAGAGGATTTTTTTCTATTAAAACTTTACACCATCGCCCCGCCACAAGATGAATTTCAATGCTCGGATACTTGATTCTGAGGGCATTCACCATGTATCCCATCATCAGCATATCACCCAAATGACCATAATTGAACAATAAAATCTTTTGGGGAATTATATCATCACTATTTTTTTTGTAGCCAATAATTTTAAGTATCGTATCCACAAAAAAATCTAAAATCGTAAATCTCAACTTCGCAGGTCTATTTCCACAATACTCTCTTTTCTTCATAACTTATCTCAGTCTTTATTACATTCCAAACCTCTTCGTAGCCCAATTCTGAACATGGTTGCCCTTTTTTCACAATAAAAGTAGCGTTTGACTTATCTTGATAATGACCTGAATAAGGCATATAATCCTCAAAATCTCCTAATTTCCCGAATAATAAAATTCCATAAGTTTCGACGGCATTTGCAAAATGGGCAGGTCCGCTATCAATTCCTATAAAATAATTGGCTCTTTTTATCACTTCAGCAGTTTCTAAAAGTGATAATTTTCCACAAAAATTATGATACTGCGAATGGTAAATATTCAAGGTACTTTTTAACCCAATTTCAATGACATGGTAATCAAATTCACTTAGAAGGTCAGAAACCAGTTTTTCCCAATAATAAATTTGCCAGTCTTTAGGGGAATAATTGGAATGACAATGAATAACTATAAATCTTTCGGGCAAATTTAATAGATTAACCGATGATTCTACTTCAAGAGGAATATAAATTTTAGGAGGAACCTGAACCGTTGGTAATCCACTTACTTTGGCGAATACATCCAATATATTACCATGGTCAAAATAATTATTAGTCAAAATATTTTCAGAAATAGCTCTTGAATTTTGAAGCGTTTTCTGTAAATAATTATACCGCCGCAATCCTGAAAGATGGCAATTTAGGAAAACATCGAAAGTATTTAATTGAGTAAGCAAAATTGAGTAAAATACGCTATATTCTTCAATGACAGCATCTATATGAGGATTAAAATCCAATAACCCTCGATACGGTTTTCTAACTATCCAATATACTTTTGAGTGTGGATATAGCTTCTTGATTTCCGCAGATAGCGGTTCGCACGCCACAATATCACCAAAATGCTCAGCCAATAAAACACCAATTAGCGGGGTCTTTGGATTAAATATTTTGTAACTTTTTATGACGATAATAGTTTTCAACCAACTCAAACATGAGATAATAATATTGGTATATTTACGGTATCTGTATTTCCAAATTTCAACAGTACGGTTAGATATCATGGGCATCGGTAGATTTCATTAGGGTATTTATCAATTTAGGCAACAAATTCAAGCATTTTTCTTAATGGTAATTGTAAGGCTTGTCTAATTCTTTTATACTTTTTCATCTTAGGTGGTTTTATATAAAAACATTCAAATTGACTATAATAATCGTTAAAATTATCTCTCAATTGTTTAGCATAATATTGAAAAAGTGGTACAATATCAGGTCTATTTTCAAAACTTGAACGGTTTTGATATTTTGACACTTCATCAGGTTTATTTATTCCGTAGCCACTAAAATGAAAGAAAATAAGGGGGACATTATTAATAAAAAACTTGCCCTCTTTTTGAGTAATTTTTCGCTCGTGCAAGTTCCAATACGCTACATTATAACCCGCATATTTGTCCACCAAAACAATATCTCGAAAGAAAATAGGGACTAAAACAATCCAATGTTGGTCCACAAAAAGCCCGTGGCAAAGGTCAATTTTACAATCTTTTTTAAGTCTTTCCATCCACCAATTTACCATTTTATAAGAATCTTCGTGGCGACTGATGGCGATAAATCCTAAATTATACAGCCCAGTATTGAGATGGTCTATCTCACGAGTATCAAATTTATCATTTATTGGCGAAGTGATATGAGGCGTAACGATAATATGTTTTTCAATCAAATTATCGGTCATTGGCTTCAAACTATCAAAGACTATAATGTCGGGGTCAAAGTAGATAACATTCTGAATATCAGTACGATTCTTGAAAAAATAATCAAAATAGAAAGGCTTTACGGCTGTATTCAACTCGGTAATATCATATATATCACACATTTCATCTAAGCAATCAATATTGATTTTATCAATTTCTAAGAGTTGAAATGGAGGAATTTTATCAGCATCCAAGCTTACTTTGTCAAGTCTGTCAACCAAGCCAATCACAAACTCAACGTCTGGATTAGTTTTTTGTAAAGACTGCCCTAAAGTTTGAGCTTGGGCTAAATAATTTATGGAACAAATAGTGAAAGCTAAGGTCATATTATATGGTATTCAAAATCTCTACAAAAGTCTGAAAAGCAATTTCTTGATTATGCCTATCGAGGGCTTTTTTGTGGGCAGAATCTCCCAATTCTTTTCTCATTATGGAATTCTCTTTTAATTCAATAATTTTTTCTACTACATTGTTTACATCAAGATAATCTACCACAAAACCGCAATCCTTTTCAACAAAATCCTTTGCTCCTCCCGCTTTGTCGAAACAAATTATTGGTTTTGCTAATATTGCCGCTTCTAAAACTACCAAAGGATAAGGGTCTTCTCTGGACGAAACAAAAAAGACATCAAAGGCATCCATAAAATCAAGCGGATTGTTGATTGAGGTTTGAAAAATCACGTTTTTAAGTGATAATCTCTCTTTATCAATCTGAAAAATTTTGTATTCTATTTCAGTATTTTGCCCGCCAACCCACAGAAAATAGAGGTCTTTTTTGTCCTTCAATTGATTGGCTACTTGCAAGAAAATGTCAACTCCTTTTCTTAAATCTACTGTTCCCATTCCTCCTACTAAAAAAGCATCTTTAGGAATATTATACTTATCTTTTAGAGACAGAATATTTGATATTGAACTCTTAAAATTTAAGGCTGCCTCTGGCAATAATGACGGTAAAACTTTAATTTTGGTTGCATCAATACTATGATTTCTAACTAAGTTTTCTTTAACCGATTCAGCACAAGCAATGTATGATTCGGTTAATTTTAAAGTATTCCGAAATGATTCAGGAGTGGTGTATTGTTGAATCCCCATTTCTAATTCGTGAACATACGTTGAAATTGGAACATTTAAGGTTGATAATTTCGCTAATAAATCACCATTGGTAAGAGTATTTGAGACAATTAAATCAAATTTTTGGTTTGCTAATTCTTTTAATAAATCCTTTTCGTAGGTATTTCTTTTAAATACTCTATTAACAATTTTTTTAAGTATTGAATTTTTACTTGTATTATTTTTTGCCTTCCAAAAATAGTTTGTTACAATTTCATCAAACTCTTTTTCCATGATTCCGCCCTCTTTCAATAAAATAGAAAACTTAAAATCTGGATGTTTTTTTAATAATTTCAAGAATCTCAGCAACAATATTTGAGCCCCCGCCCTATTGGCATCATGACTTACGAAAAGGATATTTTTCATTTATAAAATTAGTAAGGGTAACTCATTAGGATACTACCATATAATAAACTTTTCAAGGCAATTATTAAGGCTAATCTACTCAATAAGCTGTTTTTGATATTTTTCAATTGTTTTTTCTAAAATATCATGGTACTTCAACACAAAATATTTATCTAAATTTTCAAACATTTCCATTCGATTTTTCAGAAAAAATTGATTTTGTGGCGTGTGAATGTTGGTCATTCCGCCGCTATGTTTTCGGTAACATCCCATTGATGTTGGAAAATATTTTATCTTACCGTATTTTGCCACTTCAATAAAAATCCCCAAATCTCCACTGGCAGATTTCCACCACCAATCGGGCATTCCTTGCTTGAAAACATTTTTAAATACAGTACTGGCAGTTCCCAAAAACCAAGATTCGTCTTTTAACAAATCTTCTAAGGTTGATATATCTCGTTGATTATCAGGATTAAAATAATGACTATCTGAATTATCCTGATAAATAACCGTTAATTGATGATGGCAAAGAGCGAATGTAGGGTTAGTATCCAAGAAATTAATTTGCTTTTGCAATTTCATATTATCAGTCCAAAAGTCATCACCTTCGCACAAAGCTATGTATTCACCCTTGCATTGTGCAAACAAAAAAGCAACATTATTTTTTCCGCCCAATTCTTTAGGACTCTTTGGTCCCAAATTTTCTGTGTGCAAAAACGCCCTAATTTTATCGGGAAACCTATCTG
>JANPGQ010000486.1:0-1632 GCA_031423975.1 Cytophagales bacterium
CCAAAATCCTGATTTTTATTTTCGCTTTTTCAACGTGTTTTGCACAAAAAAAAGTAGCGAATCATACGCTAAAAGATGTTTATAAAGATGCTTTTAAAATGGGAGTTGCCGTAAATCCTGCGATTATTTCCGCTAAAGACAAAGCCTCACAAGATATTGTCATAGAGCATTTTAATAGTATTACGGTTGAAAATGTAATGAAGGCAGCACTTATCAATCCACAACCTAATGTTTTTAATTTTCAACCTGCCGATGATTACTTAAATTTTGGCAAACAACATAATATGTTCATCATTGGGCATACGCTTGTTTGGCACAACCAAACTCCCGATTGGTTTTTTCAAGATGAAAACGGTAAACCTAAAAGCCACGAAGCAGTAGCCGAAAGACTAAAAGAACATATCAAAGTAGTAGCAGGACGTTATGCGGGCAAAGTAGATGCCTGGGATGTGGTAAATGAAGTAATGGGTGAAGACGGTAAATATCGCCCCACTACTTGGGTAAAAGGTATCGGTGATGGTGATGAATTAGTGAAGTTATCTTTTAAATACGCCAGCGAATTTGCCCCCAATACTGAACTTTACTATAACGATTTCAACGCTTGGCGACCTGAAAAACGAGATGGAATTGTAAAAATGGTAAAAATGCTCCAAAATGAAGGCATACGTGTTGATGGCATTGGTATGCAAGGACACTGGGGACTCAATTTTCCTAAAAAAGAATATATTGAACAAGCCATTGATGCTTATGCCGCTTTGGGCGTAAAAGTGATGATAACTGAATTGGACGTTGATGTATTGCCCCTTACTCGGGAAGGACAAATAGTAGGTACAGGTATGGCACACCCACAGTTTCAATTAGAAGAATTTAAGACCTATTTAGACCCATACCAGAAAGGACTTCCTGCTGATATCCAACAAAAATTAGCCAATCGTTACGCCGAATTATTTGAGATTTTTTACCGAAAAAGAGATAAAATAGACCGAGTAACGTTATGGGGAGTTCAGGATGGAATGTCGTGGAAAAATGACTACCCTATTCCAAACCGTACCAATTATCCTTTGCTGTGGAATCGTAATTTTCAAGCAAAACCTGCTCTGAAAGCAGTATTGAATGTTCCTGCGAAAGTGAAATAAATGCTTTGAATGATTAGTTTTAGTTATATCGGGGTTTTTTAATTGTAATACTCGTTGACAATTATGGGATGAAAAGCTTGCATTACCAATTGTGAAGTACAGAAGACTTTTTATGTACAATCTTCAAAAGCGGAAAAGGAAATGTTGCAATTGAGTTTATTTTCAGGATAGTATTCTAAGTTTTTTTTGTAAATTTGGTAAGTTTTAACATAGAAAAATATGCTTACTACAACCATCACAGGAACATATCAAAATGGGCAGGTCTTTTTAGAAGAAATACCCAAGACAAAGAAAAGACTGAAAGTATTCGTTACTTTCATGGAAGAGGTTGATATAGTAAATAAGGCTGTAACGAAACGACCTTTTGGAATTTTGAAGGGAAGTGTAATACTATCAGAAGATTTTAACGAGCCGTTGGATGATTTAAAGGAGTATATGTAAAAATGGATATTTTATTAGATACTCACGCCTTAATTTGGTATTTAGAAGGAGATAA
>JANPGQ010000487.1:0-20692 GCA_031423975.1 Cytophagales bacterium
TGTACAGCTCTAAAAATGATGTGGGTGCATCAATCTTTAGTGAATCAGTTTAATTCAAAAATGTCGGCTGAAATTGGTAAATTAAAATTGGGTTTGATGTGGGAAAAAGGGGTAAATATTACTCCATTGCCAGAACCAAACAAGCCAGCCTATCTGCAAGAATTAATTGAAGATGCCAAAGCACACGGAGCAAAAGTAATGAATGAGGGCGGAGGAGAAATGTTCAAATCAATCGTTTATCCTGCCTTGCTTTATCCTGTAAATAAGGATATGAAAATTTGGGAAGAGGAACAATTTGGTCCAGTTGTGCCAGTGGTTGCTTTTTCGAGTGTTCAAGAACCTATTGACTATTTGATTGAATCGTCGCATGGGCAGCAAGTTTCTATTTTCAGTAAAGATGCCATTGAAATTTCTGAGTTAATGGATGTTGCCGTAAATCAGGTTTCGAGAGTAAATATCAACTCACAATGTCAGCGTGGACCTGATACATTTCCGTTCACTGGTCGTAAAGATTCGGCAGAGGGTACACTTTCGGTTACGGCAGCTTTGCGTTCGTTCTCTATCAGAACGGTTGTTGCCACGAAAGATACAGTTGAAAATAAAGCTATTGTGAATCAAATTGTTGAGAATCAGGAGAGTAATTTTCTTTCTACAAAATTTATTTTTTAGTTATTTTCTTACCACATAGGTAGGTAAGAAAAGTTAGAATTTTAGTTTTTTGTATAACCCTTACAAACGTTTTTTAGCGCTTGTAAGGGTTTTTGCTTTACTGATTCTAAAAAGATAACGACCCTAAATTTTTAAAATCAAGCCTTCCTTGAATCGTTAAACTCAGTGGTTTTACTTTAATGGCATCAATACTAACCGTATGCGTTGGTTTTATCGTAAAACTTTGATAATTCTGTGGATAACAATTGCAATCCCACGTATTAGTCTTTTGCCAGTTTCCAGTAGCAATACTTTGGACATTAAAACTTTGAGCGGATTTTGAAACTGAGTTTTTTAGGAAATTATTACTATTAATGGCATTTGCCCAAGCATTTGCTGCCTTCACTAAACCTGAATTCCCAAAGTGTAAACCATCTGGGCGGTCGCTTACGCCTAAACCTCCACCATTATCATTGATTTGGTCGAGGTCTGGTCCCAAGAAGTTAAAGAGTTCAGCCGCTACCACAGTTTGGGCATTTCTTGGGTCAAATTTCATCGGGAAAGGAGATGGCGACTGATTATGGTCTAATAAATAAGAATCCAAAGCAATCATCCAAGCCAAATTAATGATTTTACTGTCAATTCTACTTTGAGCAATATATCCTTCCATCCAATTTTGGATTACTGATTGAGCATCATTCCGTTCATTCACGCCGTGTAAGCACAAAACTGAACGAACACCCGTGAGAGGAACGTACAGTTGAAGTACATTTTTTAGATTGATATACGGCATGGAAATACTTGATTTTATAAATCCATGTTCAAAAGGAATTCCTAAGGCAGCTTTGTACCAATGCTCGCTTTTTGTACCGCCAAATGCGGCACCATACAGCATAATTGGCACGTTTAGCTTTTTACTTAAAGAATCCCCCATAATAGCCCAAAACCACGGACGACTACTAAAAGGAGCAATTCCAGAGGCAATAGTAACTTGGGAAAATTTGAGGACAGGTAAAAATTGAGCATCACCCGTTTGTAAGTATTTACACCAAAGTGAATCTGAACTTGTGGCTGGTTGAAAGGGATTCAAGCCGTTACAACTTGGTTCTTGACCAACAGCAAGGCAGCTTATTCTGTCGTCAGTGGCAGAATATCCCGTCAGTCCATAAGCACCTCCTTGGGCATTTGAATGTCCCACAAAAACAAATACTTCACCAATTCCTACCCGTTGAACAGTTGTAGAATTTCCTACTAAGACATTATTTTTGATGGCTCGTACCTCTAAATTATACCAGCCACCTTTCGCAAGAATTGTTCCTGAAAAGAATCCTTTTGGGGTATTTTGAACAACTTGCCAAGCAGTTGCCACGATAGTATCAAGCCTAACCTGTTCAGCACGAGGAACTAAACGAGCCTCAATTCTATCAGCAATGATATTTATTCGTCCTGCAATATTCAAATTGGCTTGGTTGGCATTATTTCTTTGCACAACCGCACGAGGAACAGGAAAGTTGAGAGAGATTTGAGCATTTATCCTATATGAGACGGATAAGAATATAATTGTGCCAAGAAGGGTATTGACGAAATGTTTTTTAGCAAGAAAATTCTCAATAAAAAAAAGGCAATATCTTTCTAAGGCGTGCAAAGCAAGCTTAGATAAATTCATTTTAAATAAAAGGTTATAGACTATTTGTCGGAAAACAAATTAAGGCAAAAAATAAAATTATACTTAGCAAGAAGGAAATTAATATTTAGCAAGAATTAGTAAATTTTAGTTGATATGTCGTTAAATTGTATCTCTAAAATAATCTGTGGCGGTTGATTTTTTTACTACACAAAATTAGTTAAATGAATAATCAATATGATTAATATTACTATTTTAATTATATTCGCAGAAAATCGTACTTCGTATATTTGAATTATAATGACTAAAACTTTTAATACCTTTTTTTTCATGCTCGTTGCCTTAAATTCTATGGCACAAGTGGGTGGAAATAGTAGTTTTACCTTTCTCAATATTCCTACCAATCCTATTACCTCTGGTTTGGGTGGCGTTAATATTTCTAAAACTGACAAAGACCCAAATGGCTTTCTCCAAAATCCTGCTCTATTAGATTCTTCTGAAAACAACTTACTATCAGTCAATTACTTACCTTACTTTTCGGGTGTAAAATATTCTTCGATGGCTTTTGTAAAAACTATCCAGAAAAGCACTTTTGGCATTGCAGGGCAATACCTGAGTTATGGCGATTTTCAGTTGACCGATCCATCGGGGAACGTTTTAGGCAAATTCTCGGTCAATGATATTGCTTTAACGCTTTCTTACGCTCATAGGCAAGGTAATATTACTTTTGGGGGAAATCTCAAATTGGTCAATTCGGTGATTGAAAGTTATACAGCCTCAGCCATTTTAATGGATTTTGGTGGCGTTTTTAAGCACCCTCACCAAGAAATAAGTTATGCTATTGCCGTTAAGAATATTGGCATTCAATTAAAGAATTTTACACCGTTTGATAACCCTGATTTACCGCTTGATGTATTAATGGGCGTAACTTTCAAACCCCAATTTATGCCCATCCGATTTTCAATTACGGCTCATCATTTATACAAATATGATATTTCTTACTTAGATAAAACCATCATTAAAAAGGATTTGAGCGGTAATATTATTGAAAGCAAAGTGAATACTTTAGATAATGTAGCACGTCATTTTGTGATTGGGGCGGAATTATTGCTGAGCAAAAATTTCAATATTTTAGCGGGTTATAATCATCTACGTAATAAAGAATTACGTCATCAAAATATTGGTGGATTTTCGGGTTTTTCTGTTGGATTTCTGTTCAAAACCAAACTGCTAAACTTCTCATATTCCTACGCAGGATATAATACCGCAGGAAATTTAAACAGTTTTGGCTTTGTTTGTGATTTAGGAAAGTTTATTAAGTAAATTTGCATTTTACGGTCAACGGTTCGTGGCTGCATAAAACAAAATAGAAAATTAATTTAAAAATGCTGATAGCAAACAGCCAATAGCCGATAGCTAACAAAATATGTCGATAAACTTAGATACCCTAACCCCAAAACAAATTGTTGCGGAACTTGATAAGCATATCATTGGGCAACATGATGCCAAAAAAAATGTAGCCATTGCCCTTCGCAATCGTTGGAGACGGATGAATGCCCCCGAGGAAATGCAAAAGGAAATTACGCCGAACAATATTTTAATGATCGGTTCAACGGGTGTAGGAAAAACAGAAATTGCTCGCCGTTTAGCAAAATTAGCAGATGCCCCTTTTACTAAAGTTGAAGCCTCTAAGTTTACCGAGGTTGGCTACGTGGGTCGTGATGTTGAATCTATGGTGAGAGACTTAGTGGAATCATCTGTTCATTTAGTACAAGTATCTCGTAAAGAGGCAGTTAGAGATAAAGCATTACAAGCAGTTGAAGAGCTTATCGTAGAAGCCCTTGTACCAGCAATCGGAAAAATTACAAAGAAAAAGAAAGGTGATAAAGCGGAGTCTTCATCAGAAATTCCAGAAACGGACGATGAATTAAATCATAAAACACGTGAATTATTCCGAGAAAAATTGCGTAGAGGTGAATTAGAAAACCGTAAAATTGATGTAGAGGTACGTTCTGGTAATCCAACTGCGGTAGGGATTATGGGTAGTGGCCCAATGGACGAAATGGCAATGATGAACATTCAGGAAATGATTGGTGGAATGTTGCCAAAACGTGAAAAAAAACGTAAAATGACCATTGCCGATGCTCGTAAAGTGCTATTGGAAGAAGAATCAGCCAAATTGATTGACATGGATGAAGTGAAGGAAGAAGCAATCAGAAAAGCGGAAAATTTGGGCATTATTTTCATTGATGAAATTGATAAAATTGCCAATTCACGAGCCAATGGAAGTGGTGGGGCAGATGTAAGTCGGGAAGGAGTTCAACGTGATTTATTGCCTATTGTAGAAGGTTCAACGGTCAATACAAAATACGGTGTAATCAATACTGACCACGTTTTGTTTATTGCGGCTGGAGCTTTCCATATTTCTAAACCAAGCGATTTGATTCCAGAGTTACAAGGTCGCTTTCCAATTCGGGTGGAATTACAAAGTTTGAAAGAAGAGGATTTTTTCAGAATTTTGAAAGAACCCAAAGGAGCATTGACCAGACAATATGAAGCTTTGTTTGCTTCGGAAGGTGTTGAATTATCATTTACTGATGATGCCCTTTTGGAGGTAGCAAGAATTGCTTTTGCCGTGAATTCGGAAGTAGAAAACATTGGAGCAAGACGTTTGCAAACTGTTATGTCTCAGCTACTTAATGATTTAATGTTTGATATTCCAGATATTATTAAGCCTGACGAAAAAGTTGTAGTTGGCAAAGATTTAGTCATTGAAAGACTCGGAGGGATGGTAAAAAACCGTGATTTGAGTCAGTATATTTTGTAAGTTTAAAAATCATCACAAAACTTCCCGAAAGTTCTTTCACTTTCGGGAAGTTCTTTGGAACAAACTTCCCGAAACAATATCCATTGTGGGTAAATAACTTTCGGGAAGTACTTATAAAAATTTTCAAATCAGTAACTCCCCTGCCCCTTGGCGAATAATCTCAAAGTCGTCTGTGGTGGCATCTACAATAGTTGAAGGCTCATTTTTTCCATATCCGCCATCAATCACAATGTCAACTAAGTGTTGAAATTTCTCAAAAATTAATTCTGGGTCAGTTGGATATTCCAAAATATCATCATCGTCATGCAGGGATGTGGTTATGATTGGATTACCAAATTCTTGGACAATCAAACAAGTGATATTATTGTCTGGAATACGAATACCAACGGTCTTTTTACTCTGAGATAATACCTTCGGAACGTGATTGGTTCCATCTAAAATAAAGGTGAAAGGTCCTGGCAAATTCTTTTTCAATACCTTAAAAGCAGCAGTTGAAACCTTTGCATAATCAGCAATATTGCTTAAATCGTGGCAAATAAAAGAGAAGTTATTTTTGGTAGGTTTTATGCCCTTTATCTGACAAATCCTTTCCACTGCCCGAGTATTATGAATATCACAGCCCATCCCATAGACGGTATCAGTTGGATAAATGATTACCCCACCATTTCGGAGACACGTAACGATTTGCTCGATTTTACGCATATCAGTACCTTTTTCGTATAATTTAATAAATTCTGCCATAGTGTTTCGATATTAGATGTTCGGTTTTCGATGTTAGATATTCGGTTTGGGTTAAATCTTAAATTTCAAAAATCTTCTAAATTCAACATATTGATGTGAAATAAGACTGAAAGGAAATTTTAATAATAAGATTTTTGAAAATATCCAACTTTTAAAATCGTGCCCATTCAAATCTTCAATCATCTTATTAAGTTCTTTTCCTGCCTGAAAGTTCTCTGAAAGTACACATTTTATCATGGTTGCCCTCATTCTGATTAATAATGACTGGTTTTCTTCTTCGGTTTTATTGAGTGCTAATGCCTTTTTAAAAACCTTGATATTTGCGGGTATCAGTAAATTATTTTTTTTATAGAAACTCGCTGAGTGAGAGTCTTTTACAATTCTTTGGAAGGATAAAATTTGGGGTACATAAGCATATTCCCAACTATGTGATGAACGAATCCAAAAATCAAAGTCTTCATACGCTAATTCTTCGTCATAACCACCCATGAGGTCTAAAACGGTTTTTCTAATCATCATCGTACAAGGCATTAGAAATGAGCCTTGCAAAAAATGATTGTAAACATTGCCTTCGGGCATAATTGAATCTAAACGGATTTTTCCACCTTTTAGGGGTTTTGAGTTTTCATCAATGTAAATTCCATTGCTATAAACTACCCCCGTTTTATCGGAACTCTTCTCAAATTTTTCTACTTGTTGCGCTATCCGTTCGGGCAACATAACATCGTCAGTTGAGAAGTCGATGATGTATTTTCCTTTCGCAATCTTAAAGGCTTGATTGAAAGAACTACAATTTCCAACATTACTTTTATTGAAAATAGTTGTAATGGAAGAATTATTTTCAATAAACTTTAAAATATTTTTTACACTATTATCATTACTAAAATCATCCACAATAACCATCTCAATATTAGTATATGTCTGATTTACAACTGATTGCAAGGCTTCCAAAACAAATCTTTCATGATTATAACAAAGAGCAATAACGGTTACGAGTGGATTTTCTTTTACCATTTCTAAAAATAACTCGGGAAATTAAAAATTTGGCACGGTGTTGGTAAATGTAATAAGTATAGAAAAATGAAAGACATCTTGTCTTCATTGATTTTTATGGGTTAGGGTTATTGGAAAGGCAATCTTTTATGAAGGTTGCCTTTTTTTATTGTCCCTCATCATCATCATTTGTTTCTTGAATACTGGCATTGATTTCAAAACCTAAAATCAAAATCAGAGCCACTAAATATAGCCAGACCATCAAAGCAATAAATGTTCCGATAGTACCATACAAGCGATTGTAAGAAGCAAAATTTGAAAGATAATAAGAGAATAGATTAGTAATGAGAATGGTGAGAATTGAGGCAGTAATAGAGCCAGTATTGACAAACTTCCATCTTTTATGACTTACAGGGGCAAAGTAATAAATGATAGAAATGGTAATAAAAAAGACAAAAAAGATTACGATATAAGACAAAAATTGGATAGTATAAAAGGTTATATCTCTATTTAAAATACCTTCGTCAAACAAAAAATCTACGGATAATCTTCCTACGATTAATACTAATATTGCAAAAACTAAAACAAAAGTCAATACGAAGTTTATCATTACCGCTATTAGTCTTGCCTTCAAAAAACTCCTGCGTTCTACTGTTCTATCTGCCGTATTAAAAGCTCTCATTAATGCCATAACACCACTTGTAGAGGCATAAAGAGCAAAAATGAACCCCAAAGATAACACGCCTCCTTGGGGCTTACTTACTATTTCAACAATGGTATTTTTGGCTTCTTTAAAAATTCCTGCTGGCATTACACTTGATAATAAATTGAGGATTTTATCATCCAAATGTTCAAGGGGAATATAAGGAATTAAAGAAAACATGAAAATGATGGAAGGGAATATGGCTAATGTAAAGTTGAAAGCAACCGCTGCCGCACGAACATCAATATCAAACTGAATCAATTTATTCATCAGCACTTTTAGCACTTTATAGATTGTTGCAATGGAATCTTGCAAAAGAAATTTTTGCCATGCAATTTTTATATTTTTATATGGCTGGGTATTTCGTAATTTTTCAATCATAATTTATGCGAAAAACTCATTCAATTTCTCCAACAAACCTTTTGGAGCTAAGGTTAAGCGATTATTTTCCATTTTCACGAATACCAAAGTTGTTTCGCCCGTGTGTACGAGTGTCTCTGAACTATTGAATATTTCGTATTGAAAAACGATTCTGGCGGCTGGAATCGTCTTAATGGTTGTTCGGATGTTTAATAATTCATCGTACAAAGCAGGGGCGATATACCGAGATTTATTCTCATATACGGGCATCATCACACCTGAATCTTCCATTTCTTTGTAACTAAAACCCAAACTACGAAGTGCTTCTACACGCCCTATTTCGTATAATCGGGCATAGTTTCCGTAGTAAACATAGCCCATTTGGTCAGTATCTGCGTATCGTACTCGGTATTGGTGGTTGTGTTGATACATTATCTCAGTATTTTTCTCAAATTCAAAGCATTTTGATAGATTTTGGCATTATTCAAGTGGTCGGCGTAAGTAACTGCGAAATTATGATAACCCGAAAAATCTTCCTTGGCACAAAAATACATATAATCGTGTTTTTCGTAGTTCAAAACCGCATCAATTGAAGCCAAATCGGGTAAATTGATTGGTCCAGGAGGTAAACCTAATACTCGGTAGGTATTATAAGGGGATTTAATTTCTAATAAGGCTTTCGTAACTCTTTTTATCGTAAAATCTTGATGAGCAAAAATCACGGTCGGGTCTGCACCCAAAGGCATATCCATCCGCAAACGGTTCATATATACACCCGCAACTCGTGGTTTTTCATCCGCTTTTTTGGTTTCTGCCTCCACAATTGAAGCCATGATTTGGGCTTTTATAGGGTCTAATCCAATCTCTTTTGCCTTACGTTTACGTTCTGCTGTCCAAAATTTATCGTACCATGTTTTCATGGTTTCCAAGAGTTGGTCTGGTGTAGTATTCCAAAAAACTTCGTAAGTATTCGGTAAAAACATACACATAAAGGTCTCATTGGTAAAGCCGTATTTTTGAGCAGTGGCAGTATCTGCCAAGACTTTTGCCAAAGCCGTTGAATCAAATTCAAACTTGTTTCCTATTTTATGAATCAAATCACTTTTTAAACGTATATTATTGAATGTCAGCTTAATAGCATCTTGGTCACCCGAGCGAAGTTTCTTAATTACTTCATAATTACCCATATTTGCTTTGATGACATAACGCCCCTCACGGACATTATCTTTGTATTTCAACATCTTGGCTAAGAACTTAAAAGACAGTTCATCACGCACAATTTTATGAGCTTTGAGGGAATCCCAAACCACCTCAAAGTTTGCTCCTTTGGGAATTAAAAGAGCAAATCCTTTCTTTTCATCCACATCATAATTAGGGGTTTTTGTTATTTGCCAGATATAATATGAAAACATGGTGGCAAACAAAGCGAACGTAATGAAAACGTACCGAAGAAGTTTTGTGTTTTTTTGCATTTGAATTGAGTTTTATTATGGGTTATGAGGCAATATCTTTGGTTAATTTTCAGATACAGATTTTAAAATATCACGCATTGGCGTAACTTTGAAACATATTTTGTTTTAATAGGTAACAAAATTACAATCAAAACAATTAATATTTCGTTGAAGATTGGGAAATCTGATTAATTTAATGTGTGTTTCTCAGTTTACAAAGCAAAAATTACTATCAAAAAACATGAAAATAAGATTCAAAAAATTACCACTTTTTGCACTATTGATTTTATCTAATTGCCTTTTTGCACAAACAAAAGAAGGTTTTTCTATCAAAGGAAAAGTGAGAGGAATTAAAGACACAACCGTCTTTTTGGCTCACTATTTTGGTTATAATCAACAAGTTATCAAAGATACAGCAAAAGTGGATGCCCAAGGAAATTTTCATTTTGAGGGAAATAAAAACCTACCCGAAGGATTATATTTGGTATCATTACCCAAAAATAAATACGTGGACATTATCATTGGCAATCAGGAGTTTTCTTTTGAAACTGACACTATCAATCTTATCAATAAAATGAAGATTTTAGGTTCAAAAGAAAATGAAGTATTTTTCAAATTCCAACAAGATATGTCTTCAAAATTTGAGGAAATGAAAGTTTTGGAAATGGAGAAAAAGATGAATAATTCGATGTTGGCGAGTGGTAAAATTAGAAAATTGCAAGCCGATATTACACAGTTTCAGAAAGATTGGACGAAAACCAATGACGGAATGTTTGTAACAAAACTCATTAAGGCATCGCAAGAGCCAGAAATTCCTCCTTTTGGTAAGCCCCTTTTAACTAAGGCTGATACCACGGCTTCTTATCAGTATCAATTTTCTTACTACAAAAATCATTTTTGGGATAATGTTGATTTGAATGACGACCGAATGATGCGTACTCCATTTTTACAAAGAAAAATAGAGCGTTATTTTGATGATTTGACAGTTCAGGCATCGGATTCTATATCGAAGGGAGCAGATTTTGTCTTGGCACGTGCCAAGGGTCGTGATGTCCGTAGATATATTATTTACAAGATTTCAAGCACTTATGAAAGCCCAAAAATATTAGGAACTGACGGTGCTTTTGTTCACATGGCAGAGAAATATTATATTGGCGAACCAGCACTTTGGGATACTTCAACCGTGAGAAAAATGAAAGAACGAGTGGCAGTTTTGAAGCCATTATTAGTCGGAAAAACTTTTCCAGATATGTTTTTATCGGATACTTTAGGACGTGAAATTCAGATTCCAAAAATTGAAGCAGATTATACCGTTTTGTTTATTTATGACCCCGAATGTGGTCATTGCCGTGAATCAGCACCCAAATTGGCGAAAGCGTATCAGAGTTTGAAGGCTAAAAATGTTAGAGTGATTGCCGCTTCGATTGACAGAACGCCCATTAAGTGGAAGAAATTTATCCAAGAATTTAAGTTGCAAGACATGATTCATGGTATTGATATTCACAAAAATCCCCAGACTGGAAAGGAAGAATATTATACCGATTTCAAAAACACGTTTGATGTATATGCAACGCCCGTTGTGTATGTGTTAGATAAGGATAAAAAAATTATCGCCAAACGTTTACCCGTTGAGCAAATTGAAGATTTTATAGACTTTCACCGTCGTCAATTGGTTCATGAGAAAGAAAAGATGAAAGGTGGAAAATGATGAACATAAATTAAAAACCCAACAATGATATATACAAATATTTACGGAAGTCGTCCTTTTGAAGGACGACTTCCGTATGTTCAAATACTAAGATTCTTTTTTTGCTTCTTTATTTCTTTCAACTCCCTCGCCCAAGGTTACAGTATCAGCGGCAGAATCAAAGGATTAAAAGATTCCACTTGCTACTTAACATATTATTACGAAAACCAAAATTTCGTACAAGATTCTTCCAAAGCCAGTTCAGATGGGACGATTGTTTTTCAAGGTAAAACACCTTTGAAAGGTGGAATGTACAACGTAATGGTTGGACATTCGCAGAGTTTTGATATGTTGATTGGCGAGCAACGGTTTTCTTTTGAGGCAAGTATTAAAGACATTTTTAATACCATAAAATTCTTTGGCTCTCGTGAAAATGATTTGTTTTATAGCTACCAACAAAAGACAGCCAGGGATGCCAAACGGATTGAGGAATTATCGAAAAAATCCGACACCGCATCGGTTAGTCAGATGTATAATACTCAATATGAGTCGGTTAAGTATAAAGAGAAATTTGTAAGGGCTTTTGAAAATACCTTTGCGGGGAAGATTATTAAATCGACAATGGCTACTGATATCCCGCCAGCTCCTAAATTAGCCGATGGTACAGAAGACCCGCTTTGGGGGAATAAATTCTTTGTAAATCATTATTTTGACAACATAGATTTGACGGATGATAGACTTATCAGAACGCCATTTTTGTATCAACCCATCAAATATTATTTCGACCAACTGGATTTTTTGCCAAATGATTCATTGATGGTTTTGACGGATAAATTTCTAAACAGAACTCGAAAGACTTCTGAGTTACGAAAATACATCGTTACGAAATTAGCCAATCATTTTGAAACAAGTAAAATAATAGGCAGAGATGCTATTTTCGTACATTTATTACAAAAATATTACATTAATGACCCGCTAATGTGGGACACCACGACCATCAGATTGGTTAAAGAACGAGTAAAATACCTAAAAAATCTCTTGATTGGCGTTCAGATTCCTAACCTCCGTGCGAGTGATGTAAACGGAAAGGAAAGAAGTTTGTACGAAGTGAAAGCCAAACATACAATCTTATATATTTACGGAGCAGATTGTGGTCATTGCCAAGCATTTACGCCTCAATTAGTTAAATATATTCAGGATAATAAAGCCAAAAACATTGAAGTATTTGCTCCAATATTTGGTAATAATGTGGAAACTTGGAAGGATTTTATTATGGAATACAAATCAGATTCTTTTATCAATGTCATTGACAAAACGGGCAAATTGAATCTTTATCAGGAGTTCGACGCTCAATTTACACCTACAATTTATATTTTAGATAAGGATAAAAAGATTATCGGAAAAGGAAATATGTCGATTAAATTGATGGATGAGATTATTTCTTCTCAACTTTGATTTTTTACCACATAGGTAGGATAGGGATGATAGAAAAATAGAAAATCAGAAATTAGAAGAAAAAAACGTTCTTAAAATTCCCTAAAACACCAATCCTTCCTATCATACCTATGTGGTTAAAAACGCAATACAAAATGTTGCTTCGGCTGATTTTTTCTAAAAAAAACTAATCCTACAAAGAACAAATCTATCGAAATCATAACTGATGGATGATTTGAAATATATTGCCAAGCCTCGTGCATTTCATCAGACCAATGAATATCGTCAAAAACGAAAACTGACTCTTCATTTGCTTTTGCTCTACACATTTCAAAATATTTTATGGTTGGTTCGTAACGATGGTTTGCATCAAAAAACACAAAATCTAATTGATTGATTTCGTTGAGTTGAGTTGCCAATGTTTCATCCAAATTTCCTACAATCACTTCAATATTTGGACAATCTAAAGCCCTAAAATTCTCTTCCGCTATCTTTGCGGTCTCAGGGCAACCTTCAAAAGTATAAACCTTTCCAAACTCACAAGCCTTTGCTTCATAGATAGTTGTGATACCTAATGAAGTTCCTAAATCGAAAATAGTGGAGGGTTTGAAATGTTGAATAAGTCTAAAAAGCAGTCTGCCAAATTTAGGGGCTTTCTCAGCACTTTTCGCAATTTGCCGAATTTCTCGTTGATTGGTTTTATAAATTCGTGAACCCGCACCAAAATCAACAATCTCAATAACAGTTCGATTTTTGAGGAGTTTTTTTCTCAAATTTTCAATCTCTGAATAAATAGGAAGCGTTTTTTTGTCTTTTACGATTTTTGTATATAAATCAAATACGAAGGGAGAATGAAGAGAATGTTCATTTTTGGAAGCAAGAAGAAATTGGAAAAAGTATTTTAGCATTTATTACTATGGGATAGGAGATTGGATTTAGGATTTAGTGTTTTGACGAAAGATAATTTCAAAAATTTAGGTTGGAGGAGACTTGGCTTTATACTTTAATAAATACTAAATCCCAACCCCTAAACCCTATTACTAATTCATTCTAAAAGGAGCAATTAAAGTGAAATCTGGAATGATGACACTGAATTTTTTTCCGTCATAAATACGTTCCATTTGATATGTACCAGCCATTTTGCCCAAGGATGTATTCAAATTTGAACCACTTGTATATTCATAGCATTGCCCAGGTTCGAGCGTAGGCTGTTGTCCGACCACACCTTCACCCTCCACCTCACGCATTTGTCCGTTGGCATCATAAATAAACCAATGCCTACGCATCAGTTTGACGGTATAATCGCTATCATTTTGAATTCTTACGTGATAAGCAAAAACAAAATGAGCCTGAAACGGATTAGAATATTGTGGTTGAAATTCCGTTTGGACACTTACTTTAACGCCCTGAGTGATTGCCGATACCATTTTTGTCTCGAGTATGATTATTTAACAATTTAATTATCGAAATTTACATGATAAGTTCATTAATGTCAATTTCTTTTCAACAAATATGAATGTAAAAATAGAAGAATCTTGGAAAAAGCATCTCGAACCAGAGTTTGAGAAACCATATTTTAGTCAATTAATTGAATTTGTGAAGGCTGAATACGCCTCAACGGTCATTTATCCACCTGGCAAATTGATTTTTAATGCTTTCGATAAATGTTCTTTTGACAATACAAAAGTAGTCATAATTGGTCAAGACCCCTATCATGGCGTAAATCAGGCAAATGGATTATCTTTTTCAGTCAATGACGGTGTATCGTCTCCTCCATCCTTACAAAATATTTTCAAAGAAATTAGAGACGATTTAGACCTTCCCATTCCTCGTTCTGGCAATTTGGAACGCTGGGCGAGTCAGGGAGTTTTATTGTTAAATTCAACACTAACCGTTCGGGCTGGTGAGGCGGGTTCTCATCAGAAAAAAGGTTGGGAAACTTTCACCGATGCGGTGATAAAATGCGTTTCCGAAGAAAAAGAACACGTAGTTTTTATGCTTTGGGGAAAATATGCCCAAGACAAAGGTAAAGTTATTGATGAGTCCAAGCATTGTGTTCTGAAGGCAAAACACCCATCGCCAATGGCAGCAAATTATGGCGGCTGGTTTGGTACAAAACATTTTTCGCAAGCGAATAAGTATCTAACAAACAACAGTTTACCACCAATTCAATGGTAGTTACTTACCACATAGAGATGATAGAAATGTTAGAAACAAAGGAAAAATAAGAATTTGAATGATTGAAATTTATTACAGAATTCTTATAAACTAACCTTTTTGTCCTTCCTATGTGGTAACAAAAAACTCAATTCATGAAAAAATTATTATTGACCACTTTCATTTCCTTTATTAGTTTCATCTCATTTTCTCAGAATTATCTGCCAGAAATCAAGGCTTTTGAAACGAAAGATTCACTTTCAATGCCTCAAACTGGTCAAGTTCTTTTGGCAGGAAGTTCCACCTTTCGATTATGGTTGACATATCAACAAGATTTAAAGGATTTTCCCGTTATCAACCGTGGATTTGGTGGTTCGCAAATGAGCGATTTGAATTTTTATTTTGACAGAATTGTAGCAAAATATAAGCCTAAAATGATTCTGGTTTATGAAGGCGATAATGACCTAAATGCAGGCGAAAATTCTGATTCTGTAATTCGAGAATTTAAGCAGTTTATTCTTATGGTGAAAGCCAAATTACCTAAGACAAAAGTGGCGTTTTGCTCAATCCGCCCAAGTTTGGCTCGTACCGCAATTTTGGAGAAACAACGTGCTGTTAATCAAGCTATTAAGGAATTTTGCAAGCATCAAAAAAGAGTTTATTTTGTAAATATCCAGAAAGATTTTTACTTGCCAAATGGCGAAATGATGACAGATATTTTTGTAGCTGACAGATTGCATCTAAACCAAAAAGGCTATGAAATATGGGCAAATGCTACTCGAAAATTTCTTCATAAAAGAGTTCCAGAATTGGTTTCTAAAAAGGTATATACTCCTTGAAAATTAACAGCATGATTTTTGAATAAGATTTTAAAAATTAAATTCATCCAATGAAAAAAATACTAATACTACTATTTTCAATCGTCTCATTAACATCTTTTGCCCAAAATGTTACTATTTCGGGAACGGCTGAAAATGTTTCGTCTGATACGCTTACCTTGACTTATGACCCGCTATTATTGGGCATAAAAACTCAAGTTCAGCAACAAATTTTCACGAATGATAAAACATTTAAGTTTGGCTTAGATATTGATAAAAATGCCATTGTTGAATTGCGTTTTCAGAAACAGCAAATCATTTTATTTATAGCCAAAGGCGATAAAGTTGAATTGAGTTTTGATGGAAAAGATGTACATAAATCCTTGGTTATCAAGGGGAATAGAGAGTTGGAAAATGTATTCTTGGAACAATTTTATCAAAAATTCAAAGCCAATTTTAGTTCTCAAATCATGTTTGCTAAAGTTACAGAAACGCCCATTGATGTCTTGGAAATGGGGCTTTTTGATGCTAAAAAAGCTCAGTCAGATTTTTATAAAACATATCCAGAACAATCCAAATTTTCGGAGGAATTTAAAAAGTATATCGAAAATCAAATTCGTTGGAATTATTGGTATTATATTTTGGCATATCCTGTTGTACGAGGCAATGCCAATACTGGACAAACGCAAGTGATTTCGTTGCCATCCACCCTATTGGAAGGTTTAGATGATAAAAAGATTCAAGATGAATCCGCCATGATTTCTACGGCATATCGCAATTTCTTGATTTACTACATTACTTATTTCAATTCCAAAGAACACGCTTTTGTCAAATATGCAGACATGAGTAAGGCAATGGAAGACAAGCATAAATTTGCCCGTGAGCATTTACCCATGAGTGCCTATCAGTTTTATTTAGCCTATTTACTTGAAAATCAATGCCTTGTGTGCTTACCTTCCACTATCAGAAATACTTTTGTGGCTTTGAATATTACGCCAAATTCTGAAAAATATTCGGCAATAGTCAAAGAAAAATGCGGAGAATTAATGGCAAAAAAAGACGAAGAGGTTGCCAAAAAGAAAGAAGATGGCAAGAAATGGTTTAAAGGAGTTACTGAAAAAGGTGATACACTTTCCTTAGCTGATTTGAAAGGGAAAGTGGTATATATTGATTTTTGGGCTTCGTGGTGTGGACCTTGCAGACAGCAATTTCCCTTCTCAAAAATGCTGCATGAAAAACTGAATGACAAACAAAAAAAGCAGGTTGTTTTCCTTTACATTTCGATTGACGAAGTGGCAGATAATTGGAAAAAAGCCATGATTGATATGAAGTTGGAAAATGGAACAAACATCCATTCCTTAGGTGGTTGGGAATCGCCAGCGGCTAAGTTTTTTAAACTACAATCAATTCCAAGATATATGTTGATGAACAAGAAGGGCGAAATGGTTGATAACAACGCAAAACGCCCCAGTGACCCTGCTATTTTAAGTGATATTCTGAAGTTGTTGGAGTAAATTATATTTCTTCCAAAAGACTGGCGAAATGAACATATTTTCCTCGGTAGCGTTTATCAACTTCATCGTGTAAATCGTCTAAATAATCGTTTTCAAAGACTTCAAAACCGTCTTTACTATCGAAATCATATTGTATGGAATACGTTACGCCTCCGTTATCAATTTCGGTCAATAGTTTTAAAACTTTAAAGGCTTTTGGAAAACCAGTTATCATAACTTTCTGAATATGAACACTTTGCATCCAATTCAAAAAATCTTGTTCTTCGTTTTGATCAATATTGTAGGTAATATTATACAGTAACATTGGTTTCGGTTTAAATTAAAAAATCCATTACCCGACAAAGGTAATGGATTTTTTATATTGATATTTCAGCGAAACTATTGATTTGCTAATTTTCTTATTTCGTCAAATTTTGTACAATTCGTTACGCAGTCCCCGTTGCTGTTCAGGATAAATTTATTTCCCGAAGCATCCAATAATTCAAACTGTTTGGTAGCTGGCAAAATGTTTACCTCGGCAAAGTAGCACGGGGCAATTTTTGCATTAAAACGGTTGATTACCCCTAATTTTCCTGACCCTTTTGAAACGATTGATAAACCATTATTGAATGGTCTAACTTCGTCATAATCAAAGGCTATTTGGACTTTCCCTTTTTTGTCAATGAAACCATATTTATTATTGTCAAATTTCACTCCGTATAAGCCCTCAGTAGAAATCATAATGTCTTTGTAAGTTGGTTTAGCAATAACTTTACCGCTGGTATCCACTAAGCCCCATTTAGCATCTTTCAATACGGGAAAGAGAAGATTTGAGTCATATCTTTTAATGGAAGAGTAACTCGTTTGAGTAACTCGTTTGAAGCTATTTCTATCCACCAAATTATATTCAATGGGCATTTCGTCCCCATTTTTCAGGGGATTCAATGTTTTTATCACATTAAAATTTCCATTAAAAATAGTATCTGTAGTAATGTATTTTATCCCAATTGGGGCAACGTCATTCGTTTTGCCAATGACTAAATTTCCATTTTTGTCATATACCATATCTACCCGACAACTACCCGAAGGAATACTGCAATTTTTAGCGTTTTCTTTTACCACCACCAAACCAAACTTGTTAAAATTGGCAATTTCATCAAAACTTATTGGAATAATTTCAGTACCATCAAATTTGATATAGCCACATTTATTGACTCCATTGGCGTTCATTTTGCAAGCGGAAACTAAACCATATTGATTAAAGTTTCCCAAGGTTGAGTAGGCTGTTTCAATCACAACTTTCAATTCTGAATTGATAAATCCAGAGTATTTGCCGTCTTTAATTTGAGCCAAACCATATTTATTAAACTCGCTGATTGCAGAATAGGTTTTACTGGTTTTCAAGTCTTTAAAATCTATCAATCTAATGCCAGCATCATCTTTGGCAATACCCAAATTGGTATTTGAACCTAAATTTGGGTCAAATATAATATTAGTAATTGATTCAAAAGAGGGTTTTATTTTGATATTTCCTTCAGTATCCATCAAACCTACTTTCTTGGCTTGCTCAATAATCATCCATTTGCCTTGTTCGGTAGTAGCACTGATATTATCATAAATGGCATCAATTTTTGTTGTTCCATCAATTTTTATCAACCCAAAACTTTTACCTGTGCGTACACGATACAGTTCATTATTGAACACTGAAATTTCGTCATAGTATTCAGAAAGTGGCTTTTTGCTAATGTCATAATTATTATCAATCAATGCCTGTTTACCATTTTTAAATTTAGCAATACTGATTCCCAATCTCAAGGTCTTAACATCAACGATATTTTCAAGGGCTTCGCTTTCGTTTCCATACACATCCACGTAATACCAATCAAATTTCTTTACTAATGCTTTACCATCGTTGAATGGCTCGGCTTTTTCGTATTGACATGGAATTGCTTCATCTCCGCAGTAGTTTAAAAAGCCAAAAACTTGGTCTTTTTTGATACGGGAAAAACCTTGATGATAGTTTTCAACTAATCCGTATCTCGAATTCCCTTTAAAAGATTCAAGCGGGAAACCGATAATTTCTTCGCCATCCAAATCTTTCAATTTGATAAATTTACCATCATTTTTATTACTCAAACACTGAGCCGAAACTACGCTCGAATGACGTTTTTTAATTTCGCTTTTTTGCTCAATCTGAAAAATGTCACGAATATTATCCGTCTCAATTGAGCGTACATCTCCCTTATATTTTTTATCCAATCGTGATAGATAAGTAGCAAATATGTCGCTATTCAAATTTCTATCATTATTATTGCCCGCATCAGCTAAGATGTTATTTTTATTATTCTTGTCTAAATCATCAAGGTTTTTTTTCAGGTTGGTAATGGCAAATTTACGTGCAACACCCGCCGACTCTATTTGTTCGGTGGCTCGCATATCGCCAATAAAAACGCCTGTTGAGTCTTTTTTTAGAGAGGCAGTTAGTATACCTTGTTGAGCGGAAAGGCTATACGCTGTAATAATTAAGCAACTGATTAGGAAAATTCTTTTCATTGGAGTTAGTGAATTATATTATTGTGGGTCAGGAAGTTAATAAAACCAACTACTAAATTAGCAATATTATGAATGAAAGACAAGTACAATTTATTTTTTAGATATAATTTAAAATATTCATATTAAATTATTTAATCTAATTTTATAACCTACTCATAATCAATAATTTACTCCAAAACCTGTTTTAATAGTTGGTCATTTATTAGTTTTGAAACTTTTTATTTTTCCTTGATTAATACCAAAAATAATCAAATCGTTGATTATCAATCCACTCCGTACATCTCCTTTCAAACCTAAAGATGTTGCCAATGAAAAGTTGCCTTTTCCATTGTTTTTAAAGACATAGCCTGAATTTGCATCATAATTTCCGAATCTTAGTCGGGCATGATGAATATTGCCTGCCAAAACTAAATCTTTCTTTCCATCATGGTCAAAATCAATGGCATTTATACTGAAAACAGGAGCATATTGAGCTTCTTTTGGTAGGGATTTCTCTTGAAATTTGCCCGTTGTGGTACTTTCAAAATACATCGTTTTCAAGCAATTGGCGGTTAAATGTCCTGCTTTAACTAATTCACCATTTTTGAAAATATCTTCAACCGTTGCCTCTGAATAAGTTTTATAATCAGTGAACGTTTTGCGATAAATGGGGAGTTGTTCTAATAGTTCATCACGAGTCAAATATGGATAGCTTTTCCCTTGAATATAGGAACACAGAATAGGTTCTACCGAACCATTTTCGTCAAAATCCTTGAAATAAAGGTCTAATGGCTCATTTTCAGATACTTTTAGCTGAGAGTTCTGCCCTAAATTTCCAATAATTAAATCAACTTTTCCATCCCCGTTGAAGTCATGAACAAACAATTTATTCCACAGTCCAGTGTAAGTTTTATCAAAATAATTTTCGGTAATATTCTCAAATTTCCCTTTATCAGCCTTGAAAATAGTTATCGGCATAAATTCACCCACCACAATTAATTCTTGTTTTTTATCTCCGTCCAAATCAACCCAGGCGGCATCTGTAACCATGCCAATTTGCTTAATTTCTTCAGGGGTTTGAATATTAAATTTCCCTTGCCCGTTATTGATTAATATATAACTCATAGGGGCTGTTGGATAGCTTCCTACAACCACTCTTCCACCCACAAATAAATCTAATTTTCCATCACCATTTACGTCTCCTGCACGCACACAACTGGTACT
>JANPGQ010000488.1:0-2807 GCA_031423975.1 Cytophagales bacterium
CCATTTCCATCTACGTCTTCAACTCTGATTTCGCCAGGCACTTGAACGGGCGAAGTTTGTTTTGCTAAAGTGCCGTTGTCTTTGTCCGATTGTTGCCAAATTCCAATTTTGTTGTAGTCGTAAATAACCGTAAGTGGTTGTCCAACAAACCAAAAATTACCTTTATTGTCTAACTCAGAAGGCGTGGTAAGTTGCGTAATTTCTTCACGGTTAAAGAAATAAGTAACGTCCGTACTCCAATTAAATCCATTTTTATTTCTGAAAATATCAAACGTTAAAGAAGATTCAAATCCTGTACCCTTGGTTTGTCCTAAGTTTTTCAACGTAGAACCCGCTCCATTACTTTGAGGTAGGTTTACTGAAAGCAGAATGTCCTTTGTATTTTGCTGATAAACGTCAAATGTACCAGTGATACGATTATTTATTAAGCCAATTTCTAATCCAAAATCAGTTTGAGCCGTTGATTGCCAGCCTAAATTACTTGAAGGTAAACTCGTTACGGTATAGGCAAGTGCTTGACCAGCAGTGGTAGTACCAAAGTTGTAATAACTGGCAGAAAGTGCTCCTAATGTTGCATAAGGATCCACGTTACGGTTTCCCGAAAGACCCCATCCACCTCTCAATTTCAAATTAGAAATTGCAGGAAGAGTTTTCATGAATGGCTCATCAATAATATTCCAACTGAAACCAATAGCAGGATAGTTAAAATATTGATTACCAGGCGATAATGTTGAAGAACCATCTCTACGAATCGTAGCAGTCATCGTATATTTATCGTTGAAGGTATAATTCAAACGTCCCATGTACGATACCAAACCTGTTTCTGAGAAAAAGTTGCCACTGCTTGTATTAGCCGTTATTGTTCCCGATGCCAAAGAAAAGTTAGCGGTTTTGATATAATCCGCAGGAACACCTTTTACATTGAAATTTGAACCTAAACTATGGTTTTTAGTAACTTCATACAGTGCAGTCAAACCAATTTTATGCTTGTTAGCAAATACTTTATCATAGTACAATAAGTGCTGGAAATTCACATCCCAATACTCAGTATTTCTAATATCTGCACTTGATACACTTTGGTCAATACCCGTATTTACAAAAGTATTTGGTGGGGCATAACCATTAAAATGTATTTGACTAAAGTTAAGCCCTGCATTGAAACGATATTTAAGACCATCCAAAATGTTTACTTCGGCATACAAACTATTGAAGGTTCTCAACGAACGCTCGTTTGAAAGAATATCGCTTCCACGAGAAATTAACGTCAATGGCGTTACTGCCTGAGATTCAATCGTGCCTTTTTTAGGGTTTAAATTTACCGTTCCATCGGCGTTATAAGGCAAAACCAAGGGAGACAAACGCACCAATTCCGTTGGAATTCCCCCGCCCGCAGGGTCGTTTTTATGGGTCATCGTGTTGATGGTATTTATACCAATTTTCAGACGTTTCCCAATTCTCTGGTCGATAGTTGCACGAAGTGTCATACGGTCGAAATTTTGGTTTGGCAAAATCCCCGTCTCATTAAAATAACCGAGTCCCATTCCGTATTGCGTATTTTCTACACCCCCTTGCAAACCAAGTTGATGACTGGTATTAAACCCTTTACCATACATTAAATCTTGCCAATCAGTAGAAACTCCAGCGGCTAAATTAGCTTTTTCTTCTTCCGTTAGTGGATAAGCCGTTGTACCCGCACCTTGTGTATTATACGCTGCCGATAAATCTTTAAACTTGGCATATTGTTCCCCGTTCATCACGTTGTATTTACCCATCATGCTGGTTACTCCGTGATAGCCGTCGTAACTAAATACAGGTTTACTAATTTTACCTCTCTTGGTAGTTACTAAAATAACGCCCCCCGCACCACGAGAACCGTAAATTGCAGTTGCTGAGGCATCTTTAAGAATTTCAAGATTGGCAATATCATCGGGGTTTATATCATTTAATCCGCCAAAAGGAATACCATCAACCACCACCAAAGGACCATCAAGTCCATCGCCACTACCTGTTGTCAGGGAGCGATTGCCACGAATACGAATTGACCCTTGGCTACCAGGCGTAGAACCATTGCTTACAATTGAAACACCCGCAGCCCTACCTTTTAAAGAATTTAAAAGGTTCGGTGCTGGAACTTCTTTTAATGTTGCCTCCGAAACTGATATAACCGAACCAGTTATGTCTCTTTTCTTTTGAGTACCATAGCCCACCACGATAACCTCGCCTAACTCTCTGGTATCAACTGCTAAAACAACGTCAATTACAGTTTTTGAACCTACAAAAAGTTCTTGTTTTTCATACCCAATGCTCGTAACAATAATCGTTGAATTTTTGGGTATGTTGTTGAAACTGTATTCTCCATTACTGTTAGCAACCGTACCAGTCGTTGTTCCTTTAATTAAAATTGAAGCACCTGGCAATTCTTTTCCATTGTCGGTAGTAACTCGCCCTTTCAGTGTCTGAGCTTCTGCGGAAAAGCTGGAAATAGATAAAAATAGAATAATCCAAACCAAAAAATATGGAATATTCTTCCGCTGAAAAATAAGATAGTCGATTTTTTTCATAAGAATTTAAAATATGATTGTTTTGATAAAAAATTTAATCCTTCTTATGTAGAAGGATTTTTGATGGTGTAAAGTAAGTAGATGTGTAAAAAATTGTACGGCACAAATTATCAAATCTGATTCACAAATGTTCAAAAAGTATAAAAATGTCAATTTGACACAATTAAAATTATCAAAACAAAACATCTTGAGCTAAAAACTATTTACTGAAGAGTTTTTTAAATTGAAATTTAGGAAAATAAATTT